>CAMZLH010000058.1 GCA_947311565.1 uncultured Nitratifractor sp. | reverse complement strand
CTTCATCTTTTACCCTTGATGCTGAAAAAATTTATAAACTTATGGATGTTAAACTTCATAAAAAACCTTATATAGTGTAGTGCCTACTTTTTTTACAAAACTATGGTTTTATGGGGTTTGTGGTGGATTGATAGGTGAAGTCGGGTGGCTCTGGAGATACTAATGCAAATAATAATGAAGATAGCGATGCTATCTCTTACTCTAGTGTAAACTAGATAGAAGTTGTAGATACTCTTTGTATCTACAACTAGCAGTAAATAATTGACTTTTTGTATAATCCTAAAAAAATATATTATTTATTAAATATCTACATGATTTAGCTAAAGCTTCTTCTATCTTAAACTAAGGTTTGTAGCTTTAAACTATAGTGTAATCTAAATATCTTTATTATAGGGCTATAGGTGAAGTCTAATTAAAATATAAGCTTTGTTTATATAACTTTGTTAAGTAGTTAATAAGAAATAAATACCTACTATATCTATATAATATATTTTTATGTAGGGAAGATTAGATACTTTCACATCCCTCAACTTGAGGGTTGTAATTAGTTAGGTAGAATTAATTTAAAGTAATCTTTATTAAATTTATAGCTCCAAGGTAGTTTATCATTTTTCCAACCATTTACAGTTCTTTTGTGAGTAGTTTTATCTTTATCTCCCTCTGTACCTGTAACTACTGAATATACTTTTTTATATCCAGCTTTTGCTAGTATATTAGCAACTTTTGCACTTCTGTCTCCTGAGCGACAAATTGTAATAATTTTATCATCTTTAGTAAGATTTTTCTCTTTTAATGCTGCATCAAACTCTTCTACTAATTTAGCATTTTTATAACTTGCAAAACCTTTTTGTTTTTTGTTTAACTTGCTATAGTCAACATATTTTAAAGGAATATTGTAATCAATATCATCAGAGTGACCTACAAAGTATAACTCATCAGGAGTTCTAACATCTACAAAAAGAACTTTTGCTGCATCTTTTGTTTTCATATCATGTGCCTCAGCTGGTGTTAAATAAAGCTTTAATGTAGTTTGCTTCTTTTTCTTTGCTGGCTCTTCTGCTGCCATTAAACCGGTTGCTAGTACTGCTGCTGCAGTTAG
This sequence comes from uncultured Nitratifractor sp., assembly GCA_947311565.1. GTDB lineage: Bacteria > Campylobacterota > Campylobacteria > Campylobacterales > Sulfurovaceae > JAADEQ01. The sequence continues at coordinate 13,517 of CAMZLH010000058.1, read as the reverse complement.
TGACATAACTAATTTTGTCATATTGTCTCCTTAATAATTAATATATTTGAAGTATAGCATATCTTTATAAATATAATATTAAGTTATAGCATTAAATAACTATAAATACTTATTGTTACATTTTGTTGCACTCTATTTTTTTGGTTACTTCTATTAAGTATACACCACCTTTACTATAAATTACTCTGTAGTTATCAATATTTTTTAGAGAGCTCTTTTTAGTAAGTAGAATAGAACCAACATTAGGCTCTGTTTTTATAGATATTGCATCTAAATATACTAAAAAACTAGGTTTAGTAAAGTGGAATAGAGATACATTTAAGCCTCTATCTTTAGCTATTATAGCTGCTTCTTTAATTGGTAATTGAGCTACTTTACCATAGTTAGAGATAACTATAAAGTTTATAGTAAAGCTAAATATTGTAGCAATTAAAACTATTTTTAACTCTATAGTAACCTTTATATATTTTATAGCAATAGTTAATAGAGTTACAAGCATAATATAGAGCATATAAGTAGTATTAAATATCTCTTTAGCATAGAGTAGTAACTCTTTTACATATAGATTTTTAATATCTATAAAATTTACTATCACTGGTAGTAAAAAGAGAATAATATATAGAACTACTATAGGAGCAATCAGACTAATATTAATATTTTTTAAACTACTAGCATTTAACCCCATAAGTATAAATAGAGGAGTATATCCATATATTATATAGTGAGGAAGTTTAGTTCCAGAAAACGAGAAGAAAACTACAACAAATATAAACCACACTATTAATAAAAGCTCTAAATTACTTTTAAAGTATTTCGTTATATCTTTAATAGTAGATAATAAAATTGTAGTAAATGGTAAAAACCCTATTAATATTACAGGTATATAGTAGAAGTAACTGCCCTTATGGCTCTCTAATGCAGTACTAAATCTCTCTAAATTATGTTTAAAAAAGAATCCATCTATAAACTTTTCTCCCTGTTCTAAATACTCTAAAATATACCAAGGAGAAGCAATTGCAATAAAAATAGCTATACCAATAGGATTAAAGATAGTACTAAATAGAAGCTTAAACTCTTTTTTTATTGATAGATATATCGCTACTGTAACAAGTGGTACCATAATAGCAACAGGACCTTTTGTAAGAACACCTAAAGCAATTAGTGTATAAGTGTAGTAAAGGTATTTTTTCCCTCTCTCTTCAATATATATATAGATTGTAAATATAGATGTCGCAATAAATAGATTTAGTAAAGAATCAGCAATAGCAGCTTTAGTAATAAGATTTATCTGCAGAGAGCTTAGCATAAATATTGTTGCATAGTAGGCACTTTTTTTATCAAATTTATACTCTGTAAATTTATAGATAAATAGCGCCCAAAGAGAACCTGCAAGTGCAGATGGTAGACGCAGAGCAAACTCATTTAAACCAAATATTTTTACGCTAAAAGCTTGTAGCCAATATATTAAAATAGGTTTATCAAATCTTAAGTTACCATCAAGATAGGTTGTAATGTAGTTTTCACCTCTTAACATCTCTCTTGTTGCTTCACTAAATGCCCCTTCATCTAGGTCAAAAAGTGGTGCAACACTTAGTGGCAAGAATAGAGTAAATAGAGTAAATATAATTAATAAAACTCTTAGGTTCAAGAGGGATCCTTGATAATATATCTATATAAATAGTAAGAAGTAAGTCCACCTAGAGTAGCACCGGCAAAGATATCACTTAAGTAGTGCACTCCAAGCCATACACGACTAAAAGCAACAATAGTAGCAAAAAATATCAATACTACTCTAAGCCTAGGAAAAAGCAGTGCTAAACTTATAAAAAATGCAAAAGCTGTTGTTGCATGACCTGATGGAAAAGAGTTTACATAAAAACCAAAATCGAAGCCTTTAAATCCATATAGTTTACTCTCAATAAACATTGGCGGTCTATATCTTGCAACAGCTACTTTTATAATATTTGCTAAGATTCCAGATATTGCAATTGAACTAAAGATATATAAGCCAATTCTATAGAGTTTTTTACTTTTTTTAAAGAAAATAATGGCCATTAAAGCTGATGCTATTAGATAGTATTTAGAGTCACCAAAACGAGTTATAAATATAACTATCTCATTAATATTAAAGTTGTTATTATTAAAGTAGATAGCAATATCTCTATCTAAAAAGTTATATAAATATATTATAGAAGATATAATCAATATAAGCAAAATTATAATCTTTTTTCCCAAAGATGCACCTCATAAATTTAGATTACTATAATTATAGATAGTTAAAATTAAAGTTAGGGTATAATTTTGACCAAATTAAGGAGTATGATTGAGAGGGTTAAAAGATATAATAGCACCAATGGCACTTTTGCTATTAATTGTAACAGTAGCTTTACTCTTTAGACCATTTTTAATTATTGATGAGACTAGATATGTAGGTGTTGCGTGGGAGATGTTTAACAGTGGTAACTACTTTGTTCCAACAAATAATAATCTACCTTACGATCATAAACCTCCTCTTCTCTTTTGGCTTATTAATCTAAATTGGCATATATTTGGTGTTAATGAGTTCTCAATACGATTTATTCCACTGATTTTTTCAATGGGCAATATATATTTAAGTTACAAAATATATATAGTTCTCTGGAGAGATGACATAATAGGAAAAAAAATCATTGGTTGGGTAGTTGCAGGTAGCATAGTATATAGTTTCTATTCAACACTCTTTATGTTTGATATAATACTCTCTTTTTGGGTACTGTTAGCTCTCTATGGTGGTCTTAATGCTGCTATGTTTAATAGGTTTAGAGATTACGCTCTAATATCATTTGCGGTTGGTTTTGGGATATTGGCAAAGAGTCCAGTAGTTGTTGCACATCTAATACCACTATATCTTTTGGCTAGCTACTGGAGTATAGGTAAAGTAAAGTTAGATTTTTATATTAAAGGTTTATTTGCATTAATTTTTGGGGTAGTAATAGCTCTATTTTGGGCAATACCAGCTGCAAAGATTGGTGGTGAAGAGTTTGCATATGGTATATTTTGGGGACAGTATGCTGGAAGGGCTATAGATGCTTTTAAACATAAACGAGAATTCTGGTGGTACATACCTTGGATACCACTACTTTTAATGCCTTGGTTTTTAAGTAATAGCTTTTTAAATGGATTACAAAAACTAAAAACTAACTATGGAGTTGGCGAGAGATTTTTAGTAATATGGATAGGTGGAACACTACTCATTTTTGCACTAATTAGTGGTAAGCAGTTGCACTATATAGCACCAGAGTTTATAGCACTTGCTATATTAACAGCTAGAGCTATATCGCTATCTACTATTAGGTTAAAGACAAAGATTATCGGTTTGTTATATATCTTATTTGGTATCTCATTTATTTTAGCACCTTGGTTTATTAGTGGATATATTAGAATTTTTTTAGATACTAAAGCATTTATAATAAGTGGTATGATATTAGGGATATATGGATTATATCTATTTAAAAAAGAGTATAGAGATAAGATAACTTTTGTAAAGATCTTATCTTTGGGAGCATTTATCTTTATCGTAACAATACATTTTAGTGCACATAGATATTTGGCTGCGCAAGATCTAACTAGATTTTCTAAAACTATCTCTAAACTTCAAGTTAGTGGAAAAAAAGTTGCTCATTTAGGTAAATATAATAATCAATTTAGATTTCTAGGTAGATCACATACTCCACTAGTTATTATTAAAAATAAAAGTGAATTAAATTTATTTATTAAAAATAATCCGAATGGAGCTATAGTTATATATAGAAAACATAATCAAAACTATAACCAAAAAGCTATTATTGCTAAAACTAAATTTAGAACTCAAGATGCTATTTTGGTTAGCAATAAAAATTGGGAAAAACTATCTATCCCTTAAATATTTTTTGCTACCTAAATATAGATAATCTCTTTTTAGTATATAGCTCTTAGTTGTAATTTTGTTACTCACTCTTTCTAGATTACATCTTCTATGTAATCGATTATATCCTAATCCTCCAATTTTAAGCTCTTTGGTAATAGATGTTGAACACCTTTGAAATCTAACTTCTATACTATTATAGTTTGCTCTCCACTTAAATAGTTTGGTTATATAAAACTCTCCTAAATCAAAACCATTAGCAGATGTATAGTGAATCCACTTTGTACTCTGAAGTAATCCATTTTGTAAAAAATTCTCTTTTCTTAAGATCTCAACTCTAATACCATTACTTAAACTCTTTATATCTTTTGTATACCAACTACCTAAAATTGTATTATTATCTATATTATCTCTTATTTTAGAGTTACAACCATTAATAAATATTAGTAGTGTTGCTGTAAAAAGTACATATTTCATACCGATCTCCTTTTTAAAATAATACCATATATTCGCATTGTTGATTAAAATTGGTACTAAATGAAATATTATTATAAGTATTAAATAATATAAAATAAGAGAGATATTAAAGTTTTTACTCTTTACAAATAGTTTATAAAAGAGAGTAGAAGTAGAGGATATAGTGCTTATTTATAAATAACTACTAAACCAATATTATCTACTAAATATATAGTATGAGTTTAACTTTTATACTCTAGTAGAGCTCTTATTAGAATCTTTTGTTTTGTTAATATCTTTAGGAGGTTTTTTAGATTTAGGTTTCTTTTTTGGAGTTGGTTTAGGAGGTACTCTAATACCTTGTAGTAAGAAACTATAAGGCTCTTTATTTAATTCTTGAATAAAAACAAATACTTTATCTTTAATTTTGTCATCACTTCTTGCTATTTCAAATACTTTTGTGCCTACTAATACACGATCTATCTCTACACGATCTTCTAACCCTAAAGGTAGTTTATATCCATTTCCTTCTATTCTACTTAGTGTCTCTTTATCTTTTAACACTACCCAACACACTTTAGCTGAACCCAATTCATACAACGAATTAGTTGTAGAGTTAATACATATTGTATCTCGTTCACCTTTTTTAATTGTTAAGTTTCCGTCACTATGTAATATATCATTATATAAAACCATTATAGAGCGATCATACTCTATACTTCTATCTAAATTATTTTTAATATTTATAACTGAACGTTTTTGTGTATCTAATGTACTATATAGACCTATTAAAACAATCGATAGAAGTATTGTAGAGATGATAATCTCTATAAGTGTAAATGCTGCTCTACTGTTTGAAGTAGATCTATTTATCCATAATTCCAACTCTAAGCGCCTCTTCGTAGCTGGTAATACCACTTTTCATCATATCTTTTAATTTATCAGATATTGTTTGCATACCATTTTTTCTCATAACTGTTCTAATTTCATGGTCATTTAAACCATTTTTCATCATCTCTTTAACTTCGTTACTCATAATAAATAACTCACCAACAGATTGTCTACCACTGTAACCTGAGAAGTCACACTTTCTACAACCAACTGATTTGTAGTAGATACTTCTCTCATCTAGCTCTAACTCTTTTAAAAGAGGTTCTGGTAGTAGAGTTGGTACTTTACAGTGTTGGCATAGTTTTCTAACAAGTCTTTGTGCTAATACTCCAATTAAAGTAGAGCTTAGTAGATAATCTTCTATTCCCATATCCATTAAACGTGTTAAAGAAGAGGTAGCATCATTTGTGTGCAGAGTAGATAGCAGTAGATGTCCAGTTAATGCTGCTTGTAGTGCAATTTGAGCTGTCTCTTGATCTCTAATTTCACCAACCATTACAACATCTGGATCTTGTCTTAAGATAGATCTTAATCCTGCTGAGAATGTTAAACCAACTTTATCATTAACTTGTATCTGATTTACATGGTCTGCATTGTACTCAACTGGATCTTCTACTGTAATAATATTCTTATCTGGAGAAGCAATATATTGTAAAAATGAGTGTAAAGTTGTCGATTTTCCTGAACCTGTTGGACCAGTTACAAGTATCATGCCATGTGAGTGATTTAGTAGTTTGTAAAAAGCCTCTGTTGTCTCTTTTACAAAACCCAACTCCTCTAGAGTAGGTATAGATTCACTCTGCATCAAAATACGCATAACTACTCTCTCTCCATAGTATGTAGGTAGTACAGAGACCCTAATATCTAATGTTTTACCAGAAATTCCAACCTGAGTTCTACCATCTTGCGGTACTCTCTTCTCTGAAATGTCAAGATTTGATATTACTTTAATACGGTTAATAACTAAGTTTGCTACACTTTTTTCTAGATCTAAATGTTTTTTTAATGCTCCATCAACACGAAATCTAACCTCACCTTTCTTCTCATGTATCTCTATATGTATATCACTCGCACCTTTTTTGATAGCTTGAAAAAATAGTGAATTAACTAATTTAATAATAGGAGCAGACTCCTCAGAACTAAGTAGATTTTGAGAGTTTTGAATAAACTCTAATAGCTCACTCTCTGCCTCTATCAGCTCTTCTGAAGCACTACTTTGCATCTCTTCAAATTCACTACTTGTCTGAATATCTAAAAATTTATGTTTAAGTCTCTCAAAGCTTTCGCTATCTAACATATATATCTTATAATCATTTCCAATTCTTGCTTTATGATTAAGTGCATCAGATAGATTATCTTTAGATACAATTGCAGCCTTCTCTTTACCAATATTTGCAAAGAGAAGGTTGTGTTTAGTTGAAGATGTATAATCGAAGCCATCTTCTATTAGCGGCTCTAGATTAACATGTTCAAGTATAGGCAGTTTCATATTACTCCTTATTTTACTCTTAAATAATCTAAGAGATTAGTATGCGTAGGTTTTGGTGTAGACTTTGGTCTCTCATAGTTTTTTGATCTATACTCTAATTTTGAGTGTATATGTCGACTATATCTAGCTTGAATATTATCTAGTTCTGATAAAAACTCTCTTAGTCTGCTTAAATCTTTACTACTTCTTACTATATAAGGTGTTAAGTATATTACTACATTTATCTTACTCTCACTATACCCATTAGATGTAAATATAGATCCAAGTATAGGTATATCACCTAAAAGTGGCACTTTACTAATTGTTTTACCTCCACTACTTTTCATTAATCCACCAAGTATAATTGTCTGTCCATGTGATACAATAGCATTTGTTGTAACTTTTCTCTTTATTGTTGTAGGTCTATCTAGTGATGTTCCTGAACCTGGTACAATATCTTCTATAACAGCTTCTACTTTTAGAGCCACTTTATTTGAGCTAGAGATTCTAGGTTTTACTTTTAAAGATATACCTATATCTTCTCGGCTATATTTATTTCTAACTACAGCATCTTTTGTATCCCCTTGAGATGAACTAACTAATATTGATCTAGTTTCACCAACATATATTTCGGCATCTTGATTGTTAGAACAAAGAACTGATGGCTCACTAAGAGTATGAGCTGCGCCATTACTTTGCAGTAGGTCAACTTTTATACCTATTGCAAATAGCTCTTTTATTGAATCTCCAAAACTAAATGGATTTTTTGATATAGTATTACCACTACTATCTGTACTTTGAGAGCTTAAGAAACCAAGTAGTGTTCTACTTACCATAAGAGTAGGTGCACCTAAGTTACCAGCAATACTAAATAGACCATTAGAAGTTATTTTCCCACCTTCAAATCCATATTTTAAACCAACATTTCTTGCCTTTTGTATATTTATCTCTATGATTTTTGCTTTTACATACACTTGTGGTTTAGCAACATCTATTTTTCTTATAACTTGTCTAATATTCTTAATTTGAAAAGGTGTAGCTAGTACAATTAATGCATTTCTCTCTTTATCTCCAACCACCATCGCTTTTGTAGGCTTAGAAGACTTTCTTCCAGCTCCTTTTGAAGGAGCAGCAGATTGTGGCATATTATTCATTTGAGCAACTAATTTACCAATTATCTTCTCCATCTGCTCAACATCAGAGTTTTGAAGAGGTAGAACATACATCTTCTGCTCAATTGATTCACCTTTTATATCAAGGTTTCGTATATACTTTAGAAGTTTATCAACATTTGCTTTCTTACCAACTAAGATTAGTGTATTTGCAGTATCATCTTTTAATACTCCAACCTTTTCACTCTGAATAGTTTGAGGGAAAAGAAGTTTAGATATATTATTTACATTTTGAAATACATCTTTTACCGCTGCATGTTTAAGCTTTATTATAGTAGTACCTCTTCTTCCATCAGACTCAATAGATTCAATTAGCGTTTGAACAGACTTTAGAGTTTTTGGATAAGCAGTAATAGCTAACATATTTCCAGATTTAAAAGATATTACTTTCGCACTTTTATGAAGTAAAGGCTTAATTTTAGCACGAATTACTGCTGCATTAGAGTACTTTAGTGGGAAAAGAACAGTCTTCATTAAGTTACCAGAAATCTTTTTTGTAACTTCTAGTCCACTTCCTGCCGCATCAGATGTTTTAACAACCTCTAAAAAATCATCATGCTCTATTAGTGCATACCCTTTATCTCCAAGAATTGAGTTTGCTAATGAAAATAGTGAATCTTTACTTATCTTTTTAGTTGAGATAAAATTTACTTTTCCATTTAGCTTGCTAGTTAGTAATATATTTTTACCAGTTATTTTACCAATCATCTTTACAAATTGGTTAAGATCCATATTGTTAAAATTAACATCTATTAACTCTTCTGCATTGATTGTAGCTATACTTAAAAGTGCAACTATTAGTGCTTTCTTAACGAACTTCATACTCTAACTCCTTAGTTTCATTTCCTCTTTTTATTGTTAATGTTGCTGCCGTAACAGAATCTATATTATTAAAAAACTCTAATGGTACCTTAAAATTATTAAGGGGCTCACCATTTATAGCAGTAATCACATCACCTCTTTTCAAACCTAATTTGCTAAAGTCACTATTTGCTTTAACAAAACTTATCTTAAATCCATTTAGCTTACCTTTATCCATATTTGGTATAGCATTTATACTACTTCTTATTTCACCATAATCACTTTTATATTTGTTAAAAAGATCTTTTGGAATTACTGTTGTACCGCCTTCTAGCTTAGGTTCTGCAGCTTTTTTTGGTGTTAACTTTTTCTTATTGCTTAATGGCTGAGGAGAAGGGGTTCTTTTACTTTTACTATCTGTTGCATTAGCATTCTCAGGGCTATAGAGTTCTAATTTATACTCTTTACCACTCTTAGTCATAATCACATCTTTAGCATGAACACTTGATAGTTTATACCCCTCTAACTCCTCTTTTAGCATTAACATATAACTTTTATCTTTATAATCAATCATAGCAATTTTTTTACTAGAAGAGCTATAGATACCTTTAAGGGTAAATTTTTTAATCTCTTCAGGTTTAGATTTTGCTATAGGTGCAACTACTCTATTTGTACTTTTTTTAACAATTTTTTTAGGTTTATCTTTTTTAGAAGCAAGATTGTATTTATAAAATAGAGGTTTAATACCACTACTGTCTTCTACATCAATACCTTTATTTGGTAGATATAGAGTCTCAACTGCAACCCACAAAGATTTTGCAATCAATAGCCCTAGTGTAGCAACTATTACTATACTAGGTAAGCTACTCTTAGAAATTTGACTCATACTGCCACCCTTTCTCTCCTTTTGTTAGAAACTTTTGTATGCTTGCTATATCTTTCTCTTTGGTTATATCAATATGTATAACTCTGCTTCTGAGGTTAATATAGCCTACAGCTTCACCAAAACTGCCACTAGCTTCTAGTTTTATATATAATGGCTTTAATATATTATGGTTTGCTTTAAGTAAAGTTATAGATACTCTACTAAATTTCTTAGCTATACCTATAAACTCAATATTCTCAGCCTCTATGCTATTTACTACAAGAAGAGGTTTAAATATTATATTTGAAGCTCTAGCTATATCTGCACCTTGATAGAATGTAACAGGGTGTAGAACTTTAAGATTACCAAGGCTATCTATAATCTCTTCATTTCCAATAGTAATACCCTTACTATTTAAGAGCTCTTCTGCTTTATAGTAGAGTCTCTCTTTAGGCATAAATATTGTTACACCTAGAGCTATAACTATAACTACTGTAAAGAAATATTTTACCAAACGCATTGTATCTCCAATATAAATTTATTACTAACTTTAGATACTTTTAGATCTTTAAACTGTAGAGGTAGTATAGATAGTTTGCTTAAGATTCTATTTAACTCTCTTTCGCTTAATGAATTAAACTCAATATTTGCTTTTCCTCTCTTTTGAGTATAGCTTTTTACTCTCTCTTTTGGAATACTTAAGAGAGCTTTTTCTATTTTACTCTTAATACCTTTAGCATCCCATAGTGACTTTAGCGATGCTATATACTCTATACTTTTTTTCTCCTCTTTAATACTATTTAAAGATTTACTATACTCTTTTTTTTGAGATATACTAAATAGCGCAGAAGCAAGTAGAACAACTATTGAAACTACAACTAGAATCATATTTTTACTCATTTAAGTACCCCCTCTATTGTAAGTAGAGAAGAGTCTGCTTTAGTAACTTTTAAATTTGAAGCCGTTGCAATTGACTTAACTCTTTTTATTTCAGCTTTATCAACTTTAAAGTTAGCTGTATATCTGTTATCAGAAATTTCTAGTTTAGTTAATATACTTTTTTTACTTGTTAATTGACTAAGAGTATCTAGTAATTCTCTTTTTGCTCGTTCACTCTTTTCAATACTTTCATACTTCTCTCCAATACTATCTCTTGTCAACTTACTCTGAAGTTGAGGATACTTATTGTAAATATCACTAAGTTTATTATTCTCTATCTTTAAAGATTTTTTATAATCAAAACCCTCTATAAGAAATGCTAAAGAGAGTAGAATTAGTAATACAGAAAGCATTATATACTCTTTGCTAATTGCATCATTTCCAGATGAGTTACTGTAACTATTGTATTTAAAAGATTTATCAGGTCTTAAGCCCTTTGTAAATTTGATATAATTATCACTATCTATTATAGATCTAGGTACTATAGTAGCTCTATCATCTATAAGTGTTAATGCATTTTGTTCATCTACCCCTATAGGCTGTTTAGAGAGTCTACTCTTTAACTGATCTGCAAAATAGATTTTACCAATCTTATGTTTCTCTATATCACAGCAACTCATTAAAAACTCTTCAATCTCTCTAGGAGAGTAAGCATATAGTAACCAGCTATCGCCATCTTTTTCTACTAAATACTCATAATCGTATTCACTAGATAGATACTCTTCTAATATAGAAGGTGCTAGTTTTTTAGCTTGAAAAGTAGATTTTACTGGTAACTGCTCTCGTCTAGATATATAAAACTGTGGAGATAAAATAATATCATACAAAGGAGCTTTTTCAACACTACTTAACTCACGATGTAAGAGTATTAATACCCCATTACTATTGAATAAACTCAAAACCTTCCACCTTTCCTTTAATATAGTTAAATTTAAAAGAGTAACTACCCTTACCAAATGAATAGTTTACGCTACAAGATAGTGAATTAACTGCCCCTTTTGCAAAGAGCTTAGAGTTATAAATTTCCATATCTGCACCATTTTCATTTAAAAAACTTTCTAAATTACCACTTTTAAAATCTTCATTAATGATCTGCTCATCAATAGAAAATATTATAGAGATCAATTTAGAGCTTAAAAAGTTTCCATCTATAGATGAATACTCTTTTCCAAAACTAAAAAAGTTACCCCAGTTAGCTCTATATACTTCCTTATCACTCTCTTCTATAGAGTAGCTGTCTAAAATTTTCTTAAACTCTAACTCAGAGAAGTAACCTTTTGCTCTTTTTAACCTAGACTCTTCATTAAAGTTTAGACTCTGCTTACTATTTAAAGCATCAGAGATCATCCTTTTTAATCTATTAGAGTCTTTGAATCTATACTTTAGTGCCAAGTTGTCAAAGACTAAAGTTGCTAAACTCAATCTCTCTTCACTCTTGGCACCACCTCTATCGTTGAGCCAACTAATTGGTACAGCAGATTGTGCTGGTGTACAAGCTATCAGCATTGTAAATGGACCCTTCTTTTCACTTACAGTTAGTGGAAGCTTGTAGATATTTTTGAGTCTCCCAACAGATGGGTTTTTACCTACAAATTTACTAACAGCATTGGAAGCGTCTGCATATATTAGGTTTGCCTCTATTAATGCTGCCTTATCTTCAGCTTTTAATCGTGCTTCTGCTAAATATCCAAATGTAATTCCAATAAGAGCTAACATAGCTGCAATTATAGCTAATGTTATAAATAGAGTAATTGCTGGTCTATTTTTATCCATTTCCAAGCTCTTTTATCGTAAAATTATGGAACTTTTTTTAAGAGCTATCTGAATTTATCATATAGCTTTAAAAAACTTCATATGAAGTAATATTAGTATATTAAAACTTTAAAAAGGATAAAAAAGTGAAAAAAGTTGTTAAAATGGGTACAAAAAGGGTAAAAAAAGCTTTTACTCTTCTAGAGCTTCTAGTTGTTATTTTGATATTAGGTCTTTTGGCTGCATTTGTTGTTCCAAATATTATTGGAGCTGGAGATAAAGCAAAAAGAGATTTAGTCTGCTCACAAATGAGTTCAATATCTAGTGCTTTAGATATGTTTAGTATGGATAATGGAATGTATCCAGATACAGAAGAGGGATTAAAAGCATTAGTTGCTAATCCAGACAGTGATAAATATCCAGCTTATTCAAGTAAACCATATCTTAAAAGAGTGCCAAATGACTCTTGGGGTCAGCCAATTCAGTATGTTAAAAGTGGATCAGGATTTGATATGATTAGTTTTGCTAGTGATAGAAAAGAGGGTGGCGATGGAGAAGGTGCTGATATAAAATACTCTCAATGCAACAAATAAAAGATATACGCAGAGGCTTTACACTTATAGAGCTTCTGCTTGCAATTTTATTAGTCGGACTTTTTGCATATCTAGTATTTGCAACTCCTGGTACTATAGAAAAACCTAAGGAAGTTGTAAACATATCTAATTTACCTAGAGTACTACAAAAAAACTTAAGTGGGAATGGTGAGTTAATATGCATTAATAAGTGTAAAACTTGTTACTATGTATCGGGTTCTCAACAATCAAACCAATTTTCACTACCAATGAAATTAGAAGTTATTAATGAGTTTATTTTAGATAAAAACAGTAACCCTGTCAAGTTAGATTTAGGTAGATACAAGGATAAAAAAATATGTATGAGATTAAGGCACTATAAAAATGGTTCAATTTCTCAAGTGATATTAGACTTAGGTAGTAGTGTAATATTTATTCCTTCATATTTTGGTAAAGGTAAAGAGTTTGGAAGCGTTAACGAAGCTGCAAAATGGTGGGTTAGAGATTCGCAGGATATGCTTAGAAGTAAAGGAGATTGGTATTGAAAAAAGCTTTTACTATAATTGAGATAATCGTATCTGTTCTTATAATTGCTATTGTCACATTAACGCTAGCTAAGATTAATAAGCAAAATGCAAATATGGTAGATTATGTAACTACAAGATTAAAAAATGAGCTTAGTAATACACTTTTTCTTCATCCTGATGCTCTAAAATAT
>CAMZLH010000057.1 GCA_947311565.1 uncultured Nitratifractor sp. | reverse complement strand
ATAAAATATATCCAGGACAATCTATTAGAATTCCCGAAATAGCATAACCAATTTAAAAAGCTTTAAGCATTTAGCTTTTAGCTTTTAGCTTTTAAAAGTTTAATACCTCTTTAACTCATTATACAAACTATCTCTTTCTACTGGATCAAATCCACTATTTTTAATTAAATTTACAAATGTCTCTAGCTCTAATCCATTTGCACTATTTGCACCTGCTGCACTTTGAATTGACTCTTTTTGTATCGTTCCATCTAAATCATCACATCCAAACTCTTGTGCTATTAGGGCCAAATTAATAGTACTTGTTGCCCAGTAAGCTTTAATATGTGGAATATTATCTAAAACTATTCTTGATATTGCATATGTTTTTAATATCTCTTGAGCTGTTAAAAACTTATCTACTTTTAGATAGTTGTTATCTCTTTGATAAACTAATGGAATAAAGCAGTTAAAACCACCACTCTCATCTTGAAGTTCTCTTAATCTTATCATATGATTAACTCTATCTTCTCTGCCCTCTATATGACCAAAGAGCATTGTAGCATTAGATTTTTTACCTCTAGAGTGCCACTTTTTATGAATTAGTAACCAGTCTCTAGAGCTTACCTTTCCCTTACAGATCTTATCTCTAACATCCTCTGCAAATATCTCTGCACCTCCACCTGGTAGAGAGTCAACTCCACTCTCTATCATCTTGTCTATAACCTCATCGTAGCTTAAATGATACTCTTGACTTAAAAAATTAATCTCTGCAGCAGTTAACGCTTTTATATGTATATCTGGTAGAGCCTCTTTAACCTTTTTAAAACTATCTATATACCAATTAAGTCCAGCTTCTGGGTTGTGTGCTGATACTATGTGTACCTCTTTAGCACCTTTGCTATATGCACTTTTAGCAATTTGCACTATCTCTTCTGTACTCATCGTATATGGGTTTGGATTTTTACGATTAGCAGAGTAAGCACAAAATTTACAAATATCTTTACAAACATTTGTTGGGTTAATATGCCTATTTACATTAAAGTAACTTTTTTTACCAAACTTCTCTTCTCTAATACTATTTGCCAAATCACCTAACTCTAATAACTCTAAGTCATAAAGTTTAAGTGCCTCTTCTTGAGTAATTCTATCTCTATTTTTAATCTTATTAATAATATTTTCCATAATAACACCTTAAAAAATTTGTGCTATTATAGCAGTAAAAAACTAGGATAGAGTTTGAAAGAGTTAAAATCTAAAATAGAAGAGCTACTGTACAATAAGGCAGCAGATTTTGAGATAGCCAAAGCTATTAGAGGCGAACTTGAAAACTACTACAAAACACTACCACAAATATTTGCACAAAGTGGTGGCAAAGATTTTTTAGTTAAACATACAAAAAAAATTGATAGCATTATAAAATTAATATACCGTGTTGCAACTAGAGAGATTTTTGAAAACTACTTCCCCACTAAAAATGCTCTGCCATTAACTATCTTAGCACTTGGAAGCTATGGCAGAGAACAACTTAGCCCAAAATCAGATATAGATATTGCTTTTATATATAAAGAGATACCTGGGTATAATACAAAAGCTATTATAGAGAAGATGCTATATATTATGTGGGATGCCAAATTAAAACTTGGACATAGAGTACATGAAGTGACTGAATTACCAAATGTAGCAGAAAGTGACATTACAATAAAAACTGCTATTTTAGAGTCAAGATTTCTAGATGGATCTAAATTTTTATGGGTAGATATTGGTAATCAAATAGAGCTAATTAGAAAGTATAAACAAGCCGAGTTTATAGAGGCAAAAATAGAAGAGCGCAGAGTAATGCGTAAAAAATTTCCACTTATGATGGAACCAAACTTAAAAGAGGGTGTAGGAGGCTTTAGAGATGCAAATTTAGCCTTCTGGATAGGCAAGCTACTCTACAATGTTCCAAGAATAAAAGATCTACCTAGCTCTATTGTAAATGAAAGTGACTATAAAGAGTTTAGAGTAGCTTTAGAGTTTCTATTTCGTGTTAGATCAGCACTTCATCTTACTGTAAATAAAAAGAGTGATCAACTAAGATTAGATCATATTCCAGATGTTGCTAGATTGCTATCTTACAAAGAGACTCCTAATGCTCATTTGATATTTGCAAAAAGAGCGAATAAAAGCTTAAGAGTTATATGGCTATACTCTAGAATATGGATAGATGCACTAAGTTCAAATATTATTCCTATATATAAAGAGTATCTAAAACCAGATAAAGAGTTCAAAGACTCTAAAGAGCTTCTAAAATTTTTAATTACTAATGCAAATAGTGAGTACTCTTCTCACCCTACATTAAATTTAGCACTTCTACACACAAAAAGAGCTAAATCTACTAAAGATTACTATAATCTTATAAAGCAGATATTTAAAGCTAAATATTCAAGCTCTATTTTAACAGCACTATCAGAAGCTGGAAAGCTTGGGGCATACATAACTCCACTAAAAAAGGTAGAGGCTCTACCACAATTTGATGGCTACCATAAATACCCTGTAGATAATCATCTAATTAAGTGTGTAGAGGCTCTTGATAAAATAGATAATAAAAAGTTGCTTGATATCTACAATAACTTACCAAAACCTAAACAACTTCTACTAAAACTAGCTACTTTTTTACACGATTGTGGTAAAGGTAGAGTTAGCGATCACCATAAAATTGGATCTGATCTATTTAAGATATATGCTACTAGATTAGAACTACCTAGTAGCGATATAGAACTTGGTTACAGGCTTATACTACACCACAATCAGCTTAGCCAAATTGCACAAAAAGAGGATATATATAACCAAAAAAGTATAGCTAAATTAGCTGCTCTATTTCCATCTAAAATAGAGTTAGATATGATATATCTATTAACATATGCAGATACAACAGGTGTAGGTAGCGATATATATAACTCATTTACATCAAGGCTATTTGAAACACTATATCTAAATGCAGTAGAGTTTCTAAAGCATCAAAGCTTTTTAGATGAGATGACAAAAAGAGTATCTAGAATAAGTAGTATCAAACGCTCTAAACAATTTAACTCTCTACCAAAATCTATACAAAGAAAAGTACTAGATATAGACTCTAACCTACCATTTATAAAATATACAACAAGTAGAATTATAGAGATATCAAAAATAGCAATTAAAATAGATAGCTACCAATATATTGTAACAAATAATAAGTTTTTAACTATAGAAATCATTAAAAAAAGCTCTATAAATCTTGGATATCTTTTAGCTAAACTAACTATGCTAAACCTTGTAAATATTGATATTATAAAACTTTTTAATAATAAAAAATATATAAAAATAGACTTTAACCAAAAAGTCAATAGTGATGATATAGACGATATAGAGCATATTATAGAAGAGGCATTTAATAACCCAAAAGATATAGAGTTAAATAAACCAATAATAGAAAAAAACGATATAACTATAGATTGCGAACACTCATCTGATTATGCACTAATTACAATAGAAGCAAATGACCAAAAAGGACTATTAGCCTATATAATGGCAATATTTGAAAAACTGCAAATAGATATAGTCTCATCTAAAACATATACTCACAAAAAAAGAGCAGAAGATATATTTTTATTAGAAAAAAATGGTAACTTCTGTAAAAATATAGATTATATTATAGATAAGCTAGTCTAGCTATTTAGAGACAATCTCTATTAGCTCCTCTAGCAAATCTTGGGCTTCATCTTCATCGATCTCTTTAGCTTCTATCTCGACAAGAATATCTCGACACTCTTTATGCATCTCTTGCAGTTCATCTAGCTCTTGTTTCTCACCTAAAGAGACTTCACCCTCCTCTTTTATCACTTGAAAAATAGAGTCAATTACACTCTCTAAGTCTGGTATTATTTCGTTAGATAGAAGTGATTTTAATTTATCGATATTGCTCATTAGAATTCCTTATAAGTTTAAAATAGGCTATCAATCAGCATTGTAGCATAAAATAATGTAGAAAAATTGTATTTTAGTAAAAGTAGCTTAAAAGCCCTAAAAAAGGGCTTTATTACATAGAACAAGCAGATACACCTGGTGGTGTAGTTGGTTGGATAGCAGCATTATCTGCTCCACCATCTTTTTGTATTTTCTCCATAAATTGCCAAATGTTAGATGCAGCTTCATGGAATCTCTTTGCTGTTTCACTATCTGGCTGGTGGTATGTTACTGGTTTACCCATATCTCCACCTTTTCTAATTTCTGGCTCTATTGGGATTCTAGCAACTAGTTCTGTAGCAAACTCTTCTGCTACTGGTTGGCTTGTTCCCATGCCAAAAATATCACTCTCAGTAGTACAACTAGGACATATAAATCCACTCATATTCTCAACAATACCTGCAATTGGAATATGTAGTTTTTTAAACATATCTAAAGATCTTCTACTATCATCAAGGCTAACTTGTTGTGGTGTAGTAACAGTTAAACCAGCAGTTACTGGGACACTCTGAGCTAAAGTTAGTTGTGCATCACCAGTTCCTGGAGGCATATCAATAACTAAAACATCTAAGTCACTCCACATAATATCTCTTAAGAACTGCTCAATCGCCTTCATTACCATAGAGCCTCTCCATATTACACTCTGACCTGCTTCCATTAATGAACCCATAGACATAACCTCTACGCCCATTGCATCAATTGGCATAACTTTATTACCTACAACTTCTGGTTTAACACCCTCTATCCCCATCATTCTTGGGATATTTGGACCATATATATCAGCATCTAAAAGACCAACTTTTTTACCCTGCATTGCAAGTGCAATAGCTATGTTCACAGAAGTTGTAGATTTACCTACCCCACCTTTTCCAGAACTAACCATAAGAAAGTTTTTAACCTGAGGTGCAATATTTTTACCACTCATAGAGTTACTTTTCTCCATAGGAGCTTGTGGTGCATTTATTGATACAACAACTTTTTGAGCACCTAAAGCCTCTACTGCAGATTTAATATCAGTAGTTAATTTATCTTTCACCTCATCTGCACTTGAAGTTACATCTATAGATATAACAACTCTATTCTCATCAATAACAACATCTTTTACAAAACCGAAATCTACAATAGACTTTGTAAAGCCTGGGTATATTACACTCTTTAGTGCTTCTAAAACGCTCTCTTTATTCAACTATATCTCCTTAAAATTTTTTATATAATAATCTATATTACTTAACATAAGCTTTATGAATTCATAAGCTCTTCATTCTTCATATCTTCACCATGTTCATCTACAATACTCTGTGTAATTTTATAACTACAAAACTTTGGTCCACACATAGAACAAAACTCTGCTTCTTTAAATACATCTTGTGGTAGTGTCTCATCGTGATACTCTTTTGCACGCTCAGGATCAAGTGCTAGCTCAAACTGTTTGTTCCAATCAAATGTATATCTTGCATCACTCATCTCATCATCTATATCTCTAGCATGTGGGCGACCACGAGCGATATCTGCAGAGTGTGCCGCGATTTTATATGCAATAATTCCCTCTCTAACATCTGCAGAGTTTGGAAGCCCAAGATGCTCTTTTGGAGTTACATAACACAACATACTAGCACCATGCCATCCACCAATCGCTGCACCAATTGCACTACTAATATGATCATAACCAGCTGCAATATCTGTAACTAATGGTCCTAAAATATAAAATGGAGCTTCATGACAATACTCTCGCTCAAGTTTCATATTTCTCTCTATTTGATTTAGTGGTACATGACCAGGACCCTCAATCATTACTTGAACATCTTTCTCCCACGCTCTTAGAGTAAGCTCTCCTAAAACTTTTAACTCACTAAGTTGAGCCTCATCACTCGCATCAGCAAGACATCCAGGACGCAAAGAGTCACCAAGAGATAGAGAAACATCATACTTTCTACATATATCTAAAATTTGATCATACGCTTCATAAAATGGATTTTCTCTATGGTGATGCATCATCCAAGCAGCCATTAAAGAGCCTCCACGACTAACTATACCCATCTTTCTCTTCGCAACATGTGGCATAAATCTTAATAAAAATCCTGCATGAATTGTAAAGTAGCTAACACCCTGCTTAGCTTGTCTCTCTAATATTTCTAGCATCATCTCTATAGTTAAATCTTCTATCTTATCATTAATATCGTGTAGAATTTGGTACATAGGAACCGTGCCAATAGGTACAGTAGAGTGCTTAATAACAGCCTCTCTTATCATATCTAGGTCTCCACCTGTACTTAAGTCCATAATTGTATCAGCACCATACTTTAAACATACATCAACTTTTTCAATCTCTCCACTTACATCACTTGCAAGTGCAGATGAACCAATATTAGCATTAATTTTACAACTAACTGCCATACCAATTGCCATAGTATCTAAATGAGTATGATTTACATTTGCAGGGATTATACATCTTCCTCTTGCTATCTCACTTCTTAAAAACTCTGCATCAATACTCTCTTTTTTTGCAACATACTCCATCTCTTCTGTTACAATACCTTTTTTAGCATAATACATCTGCGTACGAACACTATCGCTCTCTCTTTTTTCTACCCAATCTTTTCTCATAATAATACCTCTATTTTTTTACTTTTGCTATAATAACTAAATATCATTTAAGTTATACCAATCAATTCTTAAATAAATTTTAAATTCATATCAATTAGGATAATATTTATCGTATTAACTTTTTTTACTCTTTTATTATAAAAAGTGTAAAAAAAAGTTACATTTTTAAGTACATTTTGCTAAAATTTCAAAATATAGACAAAAACTACAAAGGAGATTAATGAGAGATGTCTCATTAATACTACTTGCTGCTGGTAACTCTACTAGGTTTGGGTTATTCACAAAGAAACAATGGCTTTATCAGGGTGATACACCACTGTGGCTTTTTGTAGCAAATAGGTTAAAAGAGCTTTACAATTTTACACATATTGTAGTAGTTGGTAACACTAACGAACTAAAACTAATGAGAAAATTTTCCAACTTTACATATGTAGAGGGTGGGTCAAGCAGACAAGAGTCTTTAAGTAACGCTCTTAATAAAATAGAGTCAGACTATGTCTTAGTTAATGATGTTGCTAGATGCTGTGTAGATAGTAAACTCATATCTACTCTAATAGAAAATAAAGAGCCCAATAGCTGCATTATACCAGCTATTAAAGTAACTGATACAACATATTTTGATGGCAACCCAATAGATAGAGATAAGCTACTAAGAGTTCAAACACCACAACTTAGCTGTACAAATACTCTAAAAGAGTTGCTTAAAAAAAGTATTGATTTTACAGATGAGAGTTCACTATTCTTTAGTGAAAATAAAAAAATAAAATTTATAGATGGCTCAAATAGTGCACATAAACTTACATATAGTGAAGACTTAGAGCTACTAAAGTGTCTAAAAGAGCCTATTAGCGAACCTAAAAATGGATTTGGCTACGATATTCATCCATTCGAAGAGGGTAAACAGATGGTTTTAGGTGGTGTAGAGATAGAGAGCGAATATGGCTTTAAAGCACATAGCGATGGTGATGTTGCTATACACGCTCTTATAGATGCACTGCTTGGAGCAAGTTCTTTAGGCGATATTGGAGAGCTTTTTCCAGATACAGATAGCAAATATAGTAATATTGACAGTAAAGAGCTACTAGCAAAAGTTACTAATTTAGTTAAAGGTGTAGGCTATGAAATTATAAATTGTGACCTAACTATAGTTGCTCAAAAACCAAAAATTTCACCATATAAAGAGGAGATGAGTATAGCATTATCAACAATTTTAAATATAAGCGAGAGTCGCCTAAATATTAAAGCCACAACAGCAGAAAAACTAGGTTTTATAGGTAGAGAAGAGGGAGTTGCAGTATATGCAACTGTAACATTAAATTACTATAAGTGGAGCAGAAAATGAAAATTATTATTGTAGAAAACGAACTATATCTTGCACAAAGTATAGCATCTAAACTGAGTCAAAAAAATTTTGAAACCGAAATTTTTAGCTCTGTTACAGATGCACTTAGTAGTGATGGAGATATATATCTACTCTCAACTACAATACCAGGGCAAAGCCCTCTAAAGCTTATAGAGAAGTTTAAAGATAAAGTGATAATTTTAATTGTAAACTACATCAACAATGATACAGTAGTAAAACCTTTAGAGATGGGTGCAAAAGATTATATTGTTAAACCCTTTATTATAGAAGAGCTTATTAGAAAAATAGAGCACTACTATAGACATAAACAGCTAGAGGAGCAAAATAGTTTCTATCAAGAGCTTATAGATAATATAGTAAATGAGATGGAGGTCAATGTAGATATCTCTTCTATTAAACTACCTCTTGTTATATACACTAACTATCAAAGAGTTGCCGACAAGATAGCTCTAGAGATTGCTAAAAAATATAAAACAACTCTAAAATTTATAGATCTTCAGCAAGATAACTGGAGATCTAAAGTTAAAAGTATAGGTGAAGCTCAAGTTGCTTATATCTCTAGAGTAGATAAAATAAAAAAAGAGGACCGAGAAAAATTATATGACTATTTAAAAGGTAAATCTTTTATACTCTCATCTCTTGATGCATCTGTTGAGACACCATATGAGAATATTATACTCAATTCAAACAATAAAATGTACGATCAGAACAATATTTTAACTATAAATGAGTATGTACAGTATATAGTAAAGAAATTCCAATATCAGTATCCAGATACAGAGCTAAGTAAAAGACTAGGAATTTCAAGAAAGAGTCTCTGGGAAAAGAGGAGAAAATTTGAGCTTTTCAAAAAGAAGTAATACACTATTTATAGATAAAGAGGCACTATCTACCCTTATGATTGTTCAAGAGGGTCTGCTCTATCCAGTTACAGCACTTATGGGAGAAAAAGAGGCTCAAGAGGTAGATAAAAGCAAAACTTATAAAGGCATACCTATGCCATTCTCTCTTATATTAGCGCCAAAAGGGAAAGTTAACGAAAAGAAGATTCGAAAGTTTAATAAAGGAGATATAGTATCTCTTATTTGTGAAGGCGAAGTTGTTGGTGAACTAACAGTAGAAGAGAAGTTTAAAATTAATCCCGAAGAGAGAATTAAAAATATATACGCAACTACCGATAAAAACCACCCTGCTGTAAAAAGAGCACTTGGAAGACTAGGTGAATGGGCAATTAGTGGAGAGTATAAAGTAGAGTATAAACCTATCAAGAGTAGTATCAAAATTGTTAAAGATAAAATTAACGAGACAGAAGCTAAAAAAGTATCTGCTATAATGCTTGGTGCTAACCCACTAAACCGTGCACACGAAAGAGTTATAAGACAATCTTTAGATAATACAGACCTTTTAGTAATTTTCTTAATAAAACCTTTTACAAATGAGGGGCTAAACTATAAAATCAGAGAGAAATCATTAGCACTTTTTGTAGATAATTTTCTACCAAGAAATAGAGTCTTAATAGTTCCATTTGAAAATAGCTATATATTTGCAGGCTACAATGAACTAATATTAGATGCAACACTTGCTAAGAACTATGGTTGTTCAAGATTAATTGTAGGTAGGAATCATAGAGCACTTGGTGCACTATATAGTCATAATAAGATAAATACTGTTTTCGATACATTTAAAGATATAAATATAAAAATAACTCTATTTGATGAGTATGTATATTGCAATATATGTAAAACTCTAGTTAATACAAGAACATGTCCTCATGGGCAACATCACCATATTCACTACCACTATAAGCCACTTATGGAACTAATAGAACAAGGTATTGTACCACCTACAATATTAGTTAGAAAAGAGATATCTGCTCACATTATATCACTAATATTTCCTAAAAGATTTAAAAATCTTCAAGAGACTTATGATATGTTAGTTCCTAATAGTGGGCTTTTAGAAGAGAATAGCGAAGAGGAGTTCTATATTAAACTTGTAGAGCTATACCAAACTAGCTCACTAACATAAAGGATAGTTATGACACTACAAAAACTTCTACTTACATTTTTCGGAAGTGGACTCTCTCCAGTTGCACCAGGAACTGTAGGAACAGCAGCAGCTATGCCATTTGGTTTAGCAATTATTTACTATATGGGAGCAAATAGCCTAACAACTCTAGTAATTGTACTATCTATCATATCTATACTAGAGATAAATAAGTACGAAAAAAATGGTGGTATTCACGATGATAAATCTATAGTTGTAGATGAAGCTGTAGGAGTCTGGCTAACTATGGCTATAACATTTGGCGGATTAAGTATCTGGCAAAATGAGTACATCTACACTATAGCAATAATTTTAAGCTTTGCCAACTTTAGACTCTTCGACATATGGAAACCATCTACAATAGGATATATAGATAAAAAAATAAAAGGTGGTCTAGGTGTAGTAGGAGATGACTTATTAGCAGGATTAGCAGCTGGTGTTATGAATTTACTAATATTCAAAGCATTAAACTACTTTGGAGCTTAACTACCCCTACGACTAGGGGCCTATTTAAGAGAGAATTATAGTTAATACTATAAATAAAAACTATCTATAAAGAGCATTTATAAGTATATTTTGACTAGATATCATCTTTGCTGTGCCATTTATATTTACTAAAGCACAGTTGGTAGATATAGCTTTTTTTAGGACTTTTAGGGTTTAGTGTGCTAGAGCTTAGTTAGCTTCATTCTTCAAGCTCTCTTTTGCACTATTTAAACTTTTAGTTATTATGTCAATATAGGGATGCCCATTGGGAAATACACCATATAGAATATCTAACGCTTTCTCATAATACTCTATCGCTTTGTCATACTCATCTTTACTATACCATGCCCCACCGATATTATTGTAGCTTGTGGCTGTATTGGGGTGGTTTTCTCCTAGGGTGGCAAGTGTTATCTTTAAAGATTTTTCATAATACTCTATCGCTTTGTCATACTCACCTTTACTATCCCATGCCGAGCCGATATTATTGTAGCTTGT
>CAMZLH010000056.1 GCA_947311565.1 uncultured Nitratifractor sp. | reverse complement strand
TTAAGGTATGCTATTGCATGTGAGCTCTCAAATGCTGGTATTATACCCTCTGCTTGGCTTAACCATACAAATGCTTCTAGTGCCTCTTTATCTGTAATGTGATTATATTTTACTACACCTTCATCTTTTAAAAATGCATGTTCTGGTCCAATACCTGGGTAATCAAGTCCCGCACTTATAGAGTGAGCTTCTTCTATTTGCCCATCTTCGTCTTGTAAAAGATAGCTCATCTGTCCATGTAGCACACCAGGACTCCCTTTTGCCAAAGAGGCACCATGTTTACTATTTAATCCTAGACCACCTGCTTCTATACCTATACAGGTAGTCTCTTTATCTTCTAAAAAGTGGTTAAATATACCTATTGCATTACTTCCACCACCAATACATGCAATTACATAATCTGGAAGTCTATTCTCTACCTTTAATATATCAGCTCTTGCTTCGTAGCCTATAATGCTTTGTATATCTCTGATCATCATAGGGTAGGGGTGTGGTCCTGCAACTGTACCTATAATATAAAATGTATCTCTCGCATTAGTAACCCAGTATCTAATTGCTTCATTCATTGCATCTTTTAGAGTTCTGCTACCACTTTTAACTGAGTGTACTCTTGCACCTAGAAGTTTCATTCTGAATACATTTAGCTCTTGTCGTTTTACATCTTTTTCTCCCATAAAGATGTCGCACTCTAAGCCAAAAAGTGCTGCAACTGTTGCAGTTGCTACACCATGCTGACCAGCACCAGTCTCTGCTATTACTCTTTTTTTACCTAATCTTTTAGCTAAAATTGCTTGTGCTACTGTATGGTTAATTTTGTGTGCACCTGTATGGTTTAGATCTTCTCTTTTTAAATATATCTTGGTTTCTAGCTCTTTCGATAGGTTTTCGGCAAAATATAGTGGACTTGGACGACCAACATACTTTTTGTAGTAGTAGTCCACTTCACTCCAAAACTCTTCGCTAAATCGTACACTTTCGTAATCCTTTTTTAACTCTTCTAGAGCTGGCATTAGGGTCTCTGGTACAAATCTACCACCATATATTCCAAAATGGCCTAGCTCATCAGGATCAAATTTACTCTCTTTAGGTATATACATTTTCACTCTTTTTTATTTAGATTATATCTAATAGTAATTTATCTATAGATTAAACCCAAGTATACAATAGAAATAACCAAACTATCAAGACTTATAGTTGGATTAAGCTAAATTATTTGTAGATAACTACAAATAAATAGAGTTACTAATTTTACTAACTCTATTGTACAGTTTTGTTTAATGGAATAGATATTTTTGATGGGTAAAGATTAGGTAAAAATATTCCTATACTATATTTTATTTTACTATTTAATATGGCAGTTACTCTTTTTTTATTAAAGTATTTTACTCTACGCTTATATGCTTTGACTTTTAGTTTATGTTGATTATAGGAGTTACTGAAAGTGTGTTTATTACCTTTTTTAACAAAGTATAAATATTTAACTTTTGCAGGGTTTAAAGCCGCTTTTATTGCCGTAATCGATGGAGAACAGATTGGTGTTGGTGGTAAACCAGGAAATCTATATGTGTTATATCTACTTATATCCGTAGCGATTAGTTTATGTGTAACAATTTTATGAGTATTGTTACCATAATTTAGTGTAGCATCAAGTTGTAGTTTCATATTTTTTTTTAATCTATTATAGATTACGGCAGAGATTAGTGGCATCTCTTTATAGTATTGTGTCTCTTTCTCAATTATAGAGGCTATTGTTAAAATTCTCTGAAAATCTATAGTAGTGTAATCTATATTTTCACTCTTAAGTAACTCTTTAAATATATTATGACTTTTAAGTATCATGTATGAGATAATGCTATCTTCACTTGCATTATATGGTATTTTATATCTTTTAGCTACTATCTCACCTTCGTTATAAAAAGCTCGTTGTTTATATGAAGTTATTAATCTATTGATTGGAATATTTGTCTGTTTAGAGATATTTGCTAATATTTCAGATAGATTTGATCCTCCATAAACAACTATAGTTCTACTCTTCTCTCTTTGATTTTTTAATATTTTATTATATATATCATATATATTATTACTATCATTATCTACTCTTACCCAACCATATTGGGCATCAAGAAGTTTTAGTATTTTATAATCATAACTTGTAAGAGGTGTATTTTGCAACTTTAGTGATTCGCTG
Source organism: uncultured Nitratifractor sp. (assembly GCA_947311565.1). Classification (GTDB taxonomy): domain Bacteria; phylum Campylobacterota; class Campylobacteria; order Campylobacterales; family Sulfurovaceae; genus JAADEQ01. Next base: position 18,560 of record CAMZLH010000056.1, on the reverse strand, counting down.
GGATATTCGTTACTCTTTGGAATGTATAGTAATATGTCACTATCTCTAGGAGTAATAAAATATATAGTTATTGTAATTATTAAGAGTAAAGTAAACTTAATAACTATTTTCATATTACTCCTTGCTAGCTATATATTTCTGGGTAATTTGCCTTCCATCTTCTATGAATCCATAGCCACTCTTCTGGTGACTCTTTTATTATCTCTTCTGTTATTTTAGCTTGTTTTTGTGTATGAAGCAAGATATATTTATCTAATTGTAGATTTTTTGGTACATCTATTGGTTTATAAAATGTTGCAATATACTTTTCTGTATCTACTCTTTTAATAAAGCATGGTATAACTATAGCATCATATTTGTAAGAGAGTAGGGCTGCTGATGTTGTATGCATAACCTTCTTATCAAAAAAATCAACATCTATACCTTCAATATTTTGATCAATTAAAAGCCCTACAACTTTTTTCTCTTTCATAGATTTAGCTAATCCTCTCATAGCCCCACTTTTTGGAATCATCTTTATACCAAATTTCTCTCTATTTCTCTTGAGTATCTTATCCAATGTAGGTTGTTTTAATGGTCTTCCTACACCAACAAGAGGAGTATATTTAGATGCAATAGCTAAGGGAAGTATCTCCCAATTACTTAAGTGAGCTGTTATAAATATTATAGGTCTATTAGACTCTAAAGCGTTAATCATTATATTTTCATTTACAAAAGTAACTTTTTGTAGCAATCTATTTTTTGTTATATTTTGGTTCTCTATAAAACTACCAATGTTTTGTATTAAATTATAATACATATTCTCGATCATTACTTTTTTCTCTTTATCTGTTTTGTTATTTTTAAATATAAAATTTAAATTGCTCATTGCTACTCTATTGTACTTATGATGCACTCTTATAAATATTTTTGATATAACTTTGGCTATAAAAGCTTTAACTATATTGGGAGTTATTTTGGAGAATATATATAGTGTTTTAAATATTGTGGTTACTATTATCTCTTTATACATGGTTCAATCTTTCATACTATTTAGGTTAATAATTATACAATATTTTAAATTTATTACTCTTATTCTGCTATTTTTAGCTTAATTTGTCACTATATATTGTTAATTTTAATTAAATATGTTATTCTAGTGTGTATATTTTATTTAAATTAAAGGAGAGAAAAGATGAATACATTACTTCAAATTGCACTTATTTTAGTTTTAATTTCTCTATCAGGGATAATTTTAGGATATATTCTTGGTAAATTTAGATGCAAAAGAGAGCAAAATGATTACTATATTCAAAAAGGTGGTATTTGTGAAGAGAGTTATAAAGATAAGCTTTTGGAAAATGAGACTTTAGATCTAAAAGATGAGGATACCTCTTTAGATAGTAAGAGTTTAACTGATAATTCTTTAAACTATAGTAGTGATACTATTAATAGTCTTAACACAGTTCCACAAGGAGTTATATCTAGTAGTAAAGATGAAGATCCTGAAAATGAGGATATGGTAAAACCAAAAATATATACAATGCCTCTAGAGGATAAAGATCCAGATAATTTATGTAGAATTAAAGGTATAGGCACAGTACTAGATGGAAAACTTAAAGCTTTAGGTATCTACTATTTTGACCAAATAGCAAAATGGAGTGATAAAGAGATATCTTGGATAGATGAACATTTAGCTTTTAAAGGTAGAGTTATTAGAGAAAATTGGGTAGAGCAAGCGGAACTTTTAGCAAAAGGTGAAGAGACAGAGTTTTCACAAAGGGTAGATAAAGGCGAGGTAGAGAGTAGTAATAAGAGTTAAATATTTAATTGAGTCCATTTTAAAGGACTCAATTAAAATGCTGTTTTATAAAAAATCTAATAAAGTAAGTTTAATAAATTTTATTTACTAAATATAAAACTATCATTATTTACATAGTTTTTAAACATATCTAGACTTTCACTAGAAGAGTCTATTCTAAGAGAATATTCTGCTCCATCTTCATTCCATGTTTCATGCCAATATGATATAGCTTTAAATTTGATATAGTTACCACTTAAAATAGTCTCAAAAGCATCTTTTAGCCACTCTGATTTGTCTCCTAATGGGTTGTTGTCTGTTACTCCAAACTCTAGTAGGGCTATTGGCTTAGTAGATGATATATCTCTAATTGTATTGGCTCTCTCCTCTAAGATATTGCTAAAGCTATCCCAATAATCTTCGCTACTATTTTGTGCCCCATATATACTAACACCTATCCAATCTATATAGTCATCTCCTGGATAATATAGTTTCGCTATATTCCACTCTTCATCAGGATTTGAGTATATATCTACATGGAAAAACCAAGTTACATTATTAACTTTTTCCTCTTTGAAAATATCTATAATATGCCTATATGCATCTCTATATCTCTCTGCTCCATCGAAATACTCTTTATCTCCATAGAGATCTTTACTATCTTTGCCATTGTAAGCTCCACTCCATCCAAACCAATCTCCATTTGGTTCTACTGCAAAATCTATAAGTAATTTTTTAGAATCATTTTTTGTAGCTTTAGCAAACTCTCTAATCTCTTTATCAAACTTTCCATCTATTATATTACTTAAAGAGAATTCTGACTCTTTTTTATATTGCTCATCACCACTTCTAGGCATAATTCTTAAAAATGGTATTACCCCTTTAGCTCTTATAGTATTAATAGCATTTTGTGGATATTTAATTCCATTATACCAGTTTTGAGAGAAGTAAGCCCAGTATGGTTTTTTACCAATTAAGTTACTAAAATCATCTAATCTTTCTGTTGTTACTACATCTTCTGAACCACCAAAGTCAGGAAAGGCGCCAAAATATATCTTATCTCCTGTAGGTGCTGTTAATTTAGATGAGTCACCAGTACCTTCTACATTACAACCTATAAATAATATAACTATAAATAGATGTAAAAAAATGTATTTCATAGTGTACCTCCTTTAGTACAAATAATATATTTAAATTATATCTAATTTTGAGATAGATTTTATATTTTTAGTCATTTACATAAGCCTATAATTTTAAGGTATTATTTGATCTATTTATTTAGTGAGGTAGTATTGTGCTATAGAGCTAGCTTTAAGCTTACTCTATAGTATTAAGCATGTTGCTAAATGCATCTTCGAATGCTTTTAAACCTTCGTTCATTAACTCTTGATAGACACTATCAATATTTATACCAGCCACCTCTAGTACTTTAAAGTGTGTATTTATAATTGTTTCATCGACTGGTAGTGCCATTTTACCTCTGCCATCACTTTTTTCATAAGCTTCAATTGTATCAATTGGGGCTGTATTTATACTATTTTTAGCGCATAATTCACTTATATAGTACTCTGCTGGTAGATTTTGCTCTGGCTTTGTACCTGTACTTGCAAATAGTGGTTTAATTGCGGGTTCATTGCACTTTTGTAGTTCATTATATATTTTTGCTGCATTATATATACCAGTTTTTGCCGTTGGTAAATCTAGCTCTTTTAATCTAGCATCTAATTTTCTATCGAATCTACTTACAAATATACTAATAACACCTTCTATTCTGCCATCATCACTATATTGAACAAATGCATCTATACCATTTTTCATAGCCTTTTGTGCTTTTAATGCTTGCTCTGGAGAGAAAATTAGAGTTGCATTTACATTTATCCCTTTAGCCATTAACTGCTCCATTGCTTCGAAACCTGCTTCTGTTGCTGGTACTTTAATCATTATATTTGGCTTGGAAATTTCGTTAAATAGTCTTACCCCCTCTTCTACAGTTCCTTTTGCATCATTAGATAGATATGGATCTACCTCTATACTAACATATCCAGCATATCCAGTATCATAACAGCGTTTAAGCTCTTTAGCAGCTGCTTTTATATCTCTAATAGCTAGTGCCTCATACTTCTCTTTTGCGCTCTTTCCATCTAGCTCTTTTAGTTGCTCTTTATATGCACTAGATTTAGTAATTGCATTTGCAAAAATAGATGGGTTGCTAGTTGCCCCATCTACTACACCCAAAGCAAGCATCTCTTTTAACTTTGTACCTATAAACTCTCTCTCTATAAAATCTGCCCATAGTGAAAAGCCTGTTCTATCATCTATCATTATTATACTCCCATTTAAAATTTTTCCAACTTCCTATCTCTCCACCACTTTGAAGAACTTCTTGCAGTTGGTTTAAAAAGATATCTCTATCTACTAATTTTGCACCAAGCCTTTGAAGGTGTTCTGTTGGTACTTGACAATCTATAAATTTAAAACCTTTTTCTAAACTAAAGTCACAAAGAGCTTTTAGTGCAATTTTAGAGCCATTTGGCTTTAAAGAGAACATACTTTCACCAAAAAATGCACTACCTATAGATAGACCATAAAGACCACCAATAAGTGTATCATCTTCATAAACTTCTATAGAGTGAGCAAATCCCATTTCATGGAGCTCAATATATGCATCTCTCATCTCTTTAATTAACCAAGTTCCCTCTTTGTACTCTCTAATTTTAGCACAAAATTGAATAGTTTGCTCAAAATTTGTGTCAAACTTTACAATATATTTACTACTTTTTAAAACTTTATGAAATGACTTATTAACCTTAAAATCTTCTGGATATAAAACTAGCCTTGGGTTAGGTGACCACCAAAGTATTGGATCATCGTCATTATACCAAGGAAAAATTCCATTTCTATAAGCTGTTAATATTCTATTTGGTTCTAAACCACCACCATAAGCTAATAGTCCTTCCTCTCCTGCATCTCTTGGGTCAGGAAAAGTAAAGCTATATTTACTAAGTGGCGGAATAAAATACTCTTCATCAAATATAGATGACACTATTTAATCCTTATATTTAAATGTAAACTCTTTGTTACTATATCCAACGGTTACTCTACCACCATTTTTTAAGTTACCAAATAGTATTTCGCTACTTAATTTCTCTTTTATCTCTTTATCTATAACTCTTGATATATCTCTTGCACCAAACTCTTTTTCTGCTCTTGATGCAATCTCTTTAAGTACACTAGAACTTAGTGTAACTACTACATTTTTTGGCTTTAAAAGTATATTTAATCTATTAGCCTCTATTTTTGTAATTTCTACTAAGCTATTAAAGTCTAGCTTTTTAAACTCAACAATACCGCTTAATCTATTTCTAAATTCACTACTAAAGAAATCTTTAATTGCTCTATCATTTTTAGTACTATCATCTTTATTAAAGCCCATTACATTCGCCTCTTTTGTTCCAAGGTTAGAGGTCATAATTAAAATTACATGTTTAAAATCACTTACTACTCCATTGTTATCGGTAAGTTTTGCACCATCCATAATTTGAAGTAGTATATTCATAATATCTGGGTGTGCTTTCTCTACTTCGTCAAGTAGTAAAACTGTATGTGGATTCTTTTTAATCATCTCAGTTAGTAGTCCACCTTGCTCATATCCAACATATCCAGGAGGTGCACCAATTAGGCGACTAATTGCATGCTTCTCCATATACTCACTCATATCTAATCTCTCAAAGTGAATACCTAATTCATCTGCTAATGCTTTAGAAAGGGCTGTCTTTCCAACTCCAGTTGGTCCAATAAATAGAAAACTTCCTATTGGTTTATTAGTTTCGTTTAATCCTGCATAAGATCGGTTTATAGATATGACTAACTTCTCAATAGCACTATTTTGTGCAATAATATTTTTAGATAAATTTTTACTAAGATTTTTTAATTTTTTCGTCTCATCTTGCTTTATAGTTGCAGGTGGTAGTTTTAACATTTTAGATACTATATCTTCTATATCAGATCTTTTAACAGTTTCTCCATTTTTACCTCTTAACATAAAATGAGCACCTGCATCGTCTATTATATCTATAGCTTTATCTGGTAAGAATCTGTCGTGAATATATTTATTACTTAAATCAATTGCACTTTGTAAAGATTCGTCACTAAATTTTATAGAGTGAAACTCTTCATATTTACTCTGTAAGCCTTTTAGAATTTTAAAAGTATCTTCTGCACTTGGTTCATTTACCTCTACCTTTCCAAAACGTCTAGAGAGTGCTTTGTCTTTATCAAAAAAGTTTCTATACTCTTGGTGAGTTGTAGCACCTATACACTTTAAATCACCTCTTGCAAGAGCTGGTTTAAGAAGGTTACTAGCATCCATACTACCGCCACTTGTGCTACCTGCTCCTACTATTGTGTGTATCTCATCTATAAATAATATAGCTTCATCTATTTGTGTTATTTCGCTAATTACACCTTTTAATCTCTTCTCAAAATCTCCACGATACTTTGTACCTGCTATTAAAGCGCCCATATCTAGTGCAAAAACTTTAGAAGTTTTTAGAGTGTCTGGAACATCTGTATTAACTATTTTAAGTGCAAATCCCTCTACAATTGCTGTCTTACCAACACCTGGTTCTCCTACTAAAAGTGGGTTATTTTTCTTTCTTCTAGATAGTATCTGCATAAGTCTATCTATCTCATCTTCTCTTCCTATTACACTATCGATCTTTCCACTTTTAGCTAAAGATGTTAACTCTACAGTAAAACTATTTAAATTTGGGTGTTCGCTCTCTTTTGTAGTTACTTTTATATCGCTACTACTATCTTTTAAGTCGTTATGTGAAACATACTCTAAAATATCTAATCTATTAATACCTTTTTGTTCTAATATATCTTTTGCAAAACTACCCTCTTGTAACATTATAGAGGCTAGCATATCACCAATAGTTGCCTCTTTCTTACCAGATGAGTTTACATGTACCATCATTTCACTTATAGCTTGTGAGAGAGGTATTGTCTCCATTGGGTCAATATCTGCTTCTACGAAAGGTACATGCTCATCTAGGTATTTAGTTAAAGATTTAACTAAATTATCAATATCTACCCCTAAGTTAAAAAGCATTTTATAGCCCTCATCAGAGTTTGAAATAGCAAATAGTATGTGCTCTAGAGTTAAATACTCATGTCTCTTATCTCTAGCAAGAGAGACACCTACTGCAAATACTCTATTCAATTTTTCACTTATCATATCTATCCTTCTAACTCATATGTTGCTTTTAGTGGAAAGCCGTTAGCTTTTGCCAAGCTTTTTACTTGATGCACTTTAGTTTGTGCAATCTCTAATACATATATACCACAGGTTGCTCTACCATTCTCGTGTACTTGCCACATTATATCATTTGCTTCATCTAAACTTTTATGAAAAAGTTTTATTAAAATATCTATGACAAAATCCATTGGAGTATAATCGTCGTTATGTAGTAGAACTCTATACATCGCTGGTTTATCTAACTCTAACTCTATAGCTATATCTTCTTTTATATTTGGCACTAAATATCTCCTAATGTTTAATTTAAGCTAAACATCTTATTTATACTACAATTATACAAAAAAATAGAGTTATTTGGGTAAAATTAGTCATAAAATTTAACAAAAAGATACTATAATACTCTTTTAAAAAGAGGTATTACTATGCAACACCTTGTAGATGTAGACAACTTTACTCTTGATGAGATTGATAAAATTTTAGATGATGCTAAATCTTTTAAAACAAAGCTCCCACCAAAACTTTTAAGTGACAAATTAATAATAACTCTATTTTTCGAAGCTTCAACACGGACTAGAAGCTCTTTCGAGGTTGCTGCAAAAAGATTAGGTGCTAGTATTGTGCATCTAGATCCGGGTAAATCTTCTACAAAAAAAGGTGAAACATTAGAAGATACATTTGCTAACTTAGCTGCCATGGGACCAAATGGAGTAATATTAAGACACTCTCAAAACGATACAGCAGAAATTTTAGCTAATATGGAGCTAACACCTATAATAAATGCTGGAACAGGAAACTATGCACACCCAACTCAAGCTTTGCTTGATCTATTTACAATAAAAGAGCACTTTAATAATAATCTAGATAATAAAAAAATTGCAATAGTTGGCGATATAGTAAACTCTAGGGTTGCTAGTTCATCTATAAGATTATTTAAAAAAGTTGGCTTAGATTTAACTCTAGTAGCACCAAAAGAGTTTATGCCTAAGAGTAACTTAAAATCTACAGATAAGCTAGAAGATGTGCTAGATAGTGTAGATACTATAATTAGCCTAAGAGCTCAATTAGAGAGACATAAAAAGCCAATTTTTGAAGACTACAACCAGTATGCAAAACACTATTGTATTACAGAAGATATGATTAGTAATAGAGATTTAGCAATAATGCACCCAGGACCTGTAATGAGAAATATAGATATAAGTGATGAAGTTTTATCATCAGAGAAATCTTTAGTTTTAAAGCAAGTAACAAATGGAGTATTTGTTAGAATGGCAATATTGAAACATCTATTACTTGATTGTAATGCCAATTAATTTTTTAAATAAAGAGAGAGGCTTTGCTGAAATAGATAGATTAGCAGAGAGTAAAACACCATTTCTTTTTATAATCTCTTATGATAAAAACCAAATACTTGTAGAGCCTTTAGATAGTTTAAGTGGAGATATAGCCTTTACATTTGATTGTGATAGTAACATAGATTTAGGTAAAGAGTTCTATCTAAAAAAAGAGCCAATTATATATAGTAGATATCTAGAGGCTTTTAATAGGGTTTTAGAACATATTAAAAGTGGAGATAGCTATTTGTTAAATTTAACTTTTAGATCTACAATAGAGACAAATTTAAATTTAGAAGATATCTTTGCACAAGCTAAAGCTCCATATAAACTACTAATTAGTGACTATTTTGTATGCTTCTCTCCAGAGTGTTTTATTACAATTAAAGGTAACACAATATGTACTTTTCCAATGAAAGGAACAATAGATGGCTCAATAGAAGATGCAAAAAACAGAATTTTAAATGATATAAAAGAGTCTGCAGAGCATACAATGATAGTAGATTTAATGAGAAATGATTTAAATATGGTAGCAGTGAAAACAAAAGTTTTAAAGTTTAGATATATAGATAAAATAAGAGCAGGAGAGAAAGAGTTACTGCAAGTTAGCTCCAAAATAGAGGCAATACTACCTAATAATTGGCATAAAAATTTAGGTAGGATATTAGATAAACTAACACCAGCTGGTTCTATTACAGGTACACCAAAGTTAAAAACAAGAGAGATAATAGACTCTATAGAGCCAGACAAAAGAGCTCTTTATTGTGGAGTTTTTGGAATATATGATGGTAAAAATTTACAATCTGCAGTTATGATTAGAGCAATAAGCAAAGATAAAGATAAGCTCTACTACCATAGTGGAGGTGGTATAACTATAGATTCTAATCCAAAGCTTGAGTACCAAGAGTTAATCGATAAAATATATCTACCAATATAGTCTAGTTTTAATTTTAAACTTTAGCTAATAAATTTTTTCGGTCTGTTTTTTCATAGATTATGTAATTAATGAGTATTAGATATATTTTTATACTTTTATTTGGGTTTTGAATATTTTATTTTTATATATTTTAAAAATGTTGTAGTATATGTAGTTTAGGTTAATAAGCTATAAAAGCTTATTATTACCTATTTAATTAGTTCAAAAGGGTTAGCAACAACTCTTTTTCTATCTACTACATATGGAATAAATGCAGCTTGTCTTGCTCTTTTAATAGAAGCAGAAACTAACTCTTGGTGTCTTTTACAGTTACCTGTTAAACGACGAGGCATAATTTTATATCTCTCGCTTAAACTAAATTTTAATTGGTTTAAATCTTTATAATCTACATAATCAATTTTTTGTTGACAATATCTACAAAATCTTTTTTTAAATTTTCTCTTCTCTGCCATTGTTTATCTCCTAAAATGGTATTTCATCTTCATCTATATCGATCTCTGGGATCGTTGGCTCTTGATGCATAGGTTTAGAAGCAGGAGGAGTATTTTGTACAGGTGCTTGTTGTTGATACTGCTCTTGTGGAGCTTGCTGAGTTTGTGGTGCACTATTGTAGCCACTATTACTATATTGGCTATTTTGTTGTGCATCACCTCTGCTATCAAGCATCTGCATACTCTCTACAGTTACTGAATGTCTGCTTCTTTTTGTGCCATCTTGAGCAACCCATTGCTCTAAAATAAGTCTTCCTTCAACTAAAACTTTACTTCCACGTCTAAGGTATTGACCTGCTATTTCAGCAGTTCTTCCAAAAAATGTTAAGTCGATAAACATAGTTTCATCTTTCATCTCACCAGATGCACTCTTAAACTTTCTATTTGTAGCTATTCCAACTTTTGCTAAAGCTGTTCCGCTACTAGTGTATCTTATTTCAACATCTCTCGTTAAATTTCCTACTAAAATTACCTTGTTATACATAGAAGTCCTTTTTAATTAAGCTTCTGCTTTTTCAGATGACTCTTCTTTACTACTACACGCAGCAACTTGTTTGTCAAATTCTGCAAGCTCTTTTTTGTTGCTATATTTTATAGTAAAGAATCTTAAAATATCTTCGTTATATCTTAATTTTCTCTCTACTTCATCTATTGCATCTGCTGGAGACTTATGGTAAACTATAGTATAGTAACCACGAGCATTTTTATCGATTTCATATGCTAATTGACGCATACCCATTTTATTTGTAGCAGAGATCTCTGCACCTTGCTCAGTTAAGTTGCTCTCTAATAGTTCAACTTGCTTTGCAATCTCTTCTTCAGTAAGCGTTGGCTTAATGATTACAAGTGTTTCATAACAATTCATTCTTTTCCTTCTTTTGGTTTTATATCCCGCATATGACTATACGAGAAAGAATTTTTGAACCAAAATTATACCTTTTTTTTCTTAAGTTATGTTACTAATTGCCATAAGTTTATAATAAATTTCTTATTTTAAGTAGCCCTGCAAAAAATAGTGACTCTCTATTGCTAGAGTTACTCTTTATTAGCAACTCTAGCTCTATTAGCTCTTGATATATCTTTAGTAGTTTGTTAGATTTTACTCTAACAGCTAAACTAGCTTTTTGCTCTTCTATAAATTTTGGTAGCTGGTATCCTAATATCTCTTTAGAGTTTGGTCTGCCATTTAGTTTTATATATGCATGAAACAAAAATAGTTGCTGAACAAATCTCTGCATTGATCTAAGTATTGTAAACTCATCTTCTCCCAACTCTATAAGTTTCTCTAAAGTAGATGAAATCTCCTCTTTTTTAAATAAAGAAATTAACATCTTTTCTACTCCTAATGGTGCAGTAGAGTAGACTAACGAATCTATATGGGCAACCTCTATACTCTCATCTAAAATTGCTAATTTTTCTAACTCTTTATCTACTAATGATAGATTAAAATTAAGTGTATTAATAAGATAATCTACTGCATATGGTGTTATGTTTAGATTAATTTTATTAACCTTTTTTTGCGCAAACTCTTTTGCTTCTCTCATATTAGGTTCAAAAAATCTAACATTTACGGCACTATTTTTTTTAGAAAAGCTAGTTGTTAATGTTTTTGCGTTAGAGCTTCCACCTTCATAAAGATATAAAAAGTAGTTATTTGGATTTTTATTACAACTCTCAATTAGTTGCTCTAACTCTTTTTTATTTATCTTTTTATCACTTCTTAATATATATAAGTTTACACCACCAAATAGAGAGCCCTGAGCTAGGTAGTTCTTTGCCTGTTCGTAATTATATTCATCAAAAAAGTGTTGAAGTAACTCTTCTGAAGCATTTAATTTATCTATATATACTCTAGAGTAGTAGTCTAGAAAAAAACTATTTTCACCAAATAAAAGTGCTATTTTGGGTAACTCTTGTGATAGTATCTTTTCGAACTCTTGTCTATACATTTATTCTACTCTCTATTCTAGATATCTCTTTTACTAAAATTGTTGGCTTATCTATGGTTACTTCTATAATCTCTACCTCAATTTTATCAAAAAGTTTTGAAGTGTAGCTTTTTAACTCTACACTAGCCCCTCTAATACCATTAAGTAGTTTTGCTTTTGCACCTTTAGAACTATCTTCTGGGTCTATCTCTATAATTTCAGCTAAATATTTATTTGATATATTCTCTTTTGCCCATCTTGCAAATTTTCTATCTCTAAAGTCCCATTCGCACTTAGTAGCTTCGCGCTCTAGTTCACTTACTCTAGCACTTAGTGGCTCTATATTTCTTAGCAGGTACTCTAACTCTTTTAGATCACCTCTTAATTTTGCTTTTATTAGTCTGTGTAAAATAAGGTCACTATATCTTCTAATTGGTGATGTAAAGTGGCTATAGTAATCAAAGCCTAAGCCAAAGTGTCCAATATTAAATGCACTATAACTAGCTTGTTTCATAGATTTAATAATAAGTTCATCAACTTCGTGCTCTAATCCAACTTTAGTTGCCTCTTTTTGTATATCTCTTATAGTCTCTTCTATATCTTCGCTTGGCTCTACAAATATACCAATAGATCCAAGCTCTCCAATTAGTTTAATAATTTTTTGCTCTTTTGGTGTATCGTGAACTCTAAATATTGCATCACCCTCTCCGGTAAATCTTTTTGCACTCTCTTGATTGGCGAGGAGCATACACTCTTCTATTAGAGAGTGAGATGGTGTACCAGTCTCTATAGTTGTCTCTTTTAACAGGTGGTTTGCAGATAGCTTTAGTTTTATCTCTTCACTTCTAAAGTCAAATCCTCTTTTTAATCTTTTAGATTTTATGTTTCGTGTAAGCTTAAATAGTGGTAGAAGCCATTTAAAAATTTGCTCTTCATTACTATTTTTAGCTATATACTTTTCATCTAAAAAGGCATCTATCTCATCATAATTAAAACGCCTTTTAGAGTGTATAACAGCTTCAAAAAATTGACTACTTATTGGCTCTAATGTTTTAGTATCTAATTTAATTTTAGCAACAAAACTTAATCTCTCTAGATGTGGTTTTAGAGAGCAGATATTTTCACTAAGCTCTCTTGGTAGCATAGGAAAAGATTTATGTGGTAGGTACGTTGTAAAGCCTCTTTTAATTGCCTCTTTATCTATTGGGCTAAAGTATGGTACATAGTGGCTAACATCTGCTATTGCTACATATAGTGTACTCTCTTTAGTATCCCAATATATTGCATCATCAAAATCTTTTGCACTCACTGGGTCAATTGTGCAGAATGGTAAATCTCTTAAATCTACTCTATCTCTTCTCTCTTTGTCTGTAACTTTAGTTGGAATATCTATAGCCTCATTAGTTGCATCTTGTGGAAATTGGTCAAACCTGTTGTAGAGTAGTAGAGAGATCTTCTCATCTACTTTAGGGTCATCTATATTTCCAATAATAGATACTACTTTATTAGTTAAAACATCTACTTCAAAAAGTGTTCCCTCTTTATAAATTTTAACATCTTCATTATCTTTAAAAATAGGGGCATCTTGCATTGTTCTAATATCGAAAAATTTAATATCATTACCGATTTTTTTAGATATAAATATAGTTTTTAAGATAGCTCTTTTAATAATTGTAACAACTTTTGCACTTGGGCGACCACGCCTTGCAATTACTCTTTTAACTACTACAAAATCTCCATGTTTTGCATCTTTTAGAAAATTTGGCTCTATTAGAAGGTCTTTTTGCTCTTTAAACATTGACTCTAAAAAGCCTTTACCCTCTTTATTTATATATATAGCTCCTGCACGAAATAGAGATTTTAATCTTAATAGCCCATCTATCTCTTCTATTGCGCCAGTGTTATACAACTCATTATAGCTCTCAATATCCTTACTCTCCAAATCTTCTAGCTTAAAGCCTTTAGTTAGTTGTATTGCAAATGGCGTCATATAAACTCTTTTTTTAGTATCTCTAATCTCTCTATTCTCTGATCTGTTGATGGGTGTGTTGAAAATAGAGAGCTAAACCCACTGCCAAAAGCTTTTAGTGGATTAATAATAAACATATGAGCTGTTGCTGGGTCTGCATTGTTAACAATACCTTTTGATGCATAGTTTTCTAATTTTGCTAAAGCACTTTGAAGCCACTCTGGATGTCCTGTAATTATCGCTGCACCTTTATCTGCTTCGAACTCTCTACTTCTACTTATAGCCATCTGAATAACTGTAGCTGCTAATGGTGCTACAAACATTAATATTAAATCTACAACAAAATTTCTATTCTCTCTATTAGAACCAAAAAACATTCCGAAGTTTGCAAGCATAGATATTGCACCAGCAATTATTGCTGTCATTGTACCAATTAATATATCGTAGTGTTTGATGTGGCTAAGTTCGTGTGCTAAAACACCCTCTAGCTCTTCATATGTTAGTAACTCTAAAATAGCAGTAGTTACTGCAACTGCTGCATGATTATAGTCACGACCTGTTGCAAAAGCGTTTGGAGTTGTATCCTCTATAATATAGACTTTTGGCATAGGTAAATTTGCTTTTTTTGCTAGATTTTCTACAACATTGTATAACTCTGGTAGCTCTTGAGATGTTACTTCAATTGCATCGTAGTGGCTAAGTACTTGTTTATCACTATAGTAGTATGCATAAAAGTTAGTAGCAATTGCTATTAAAAATGCTATTATCATACCAGTAGTTCCTCCTAAAGAGGCACCTACAAATATAAAAAATAGAGTTAATGATGTCATTAAAAAATATGTTTTAAATTTTTCTATCATAAATATTATCCTTTTTGGCGTATTATATCTAAAAAGTTAAAAAGAAAATGCAACCTAAATTACATATAATACCAATTTGGATATAATCGCAAAAAAAGTTAAAGGATTAAACAAAATGTCAAGTTTAAATGTATATTACGATAAAGATTGTGACTTAAGCATAATCAAGAGCAAAACAGTAGCAATGATAGGTTTCGGAAGTCAAGGTCACGCACATGCAGAGAATTTAAGAGATAGTGGTGTAAATGTAGTAGTAGGTTTAAGAGAGGGTGGAAACTCTTGGAATAAGTCTAAAGAGAAGGGTTTTGATACACTAAGTGTAGCAGATGCAACAGCTAAAGCAGATGTAGTAATGATTCTTTTACCAGATGAGAACCAAGCAGAGATTTACAAAAACGAAATAGAGCCAAATCTTAAAGAGGGTGCTACAATTGCATTTGGACACGGATTTAACATTCACTACGGAAGAGTAATTCCAAGAGCAGATATTAATGTAACTATGATTGCACCAAAAGCGCCAGGACACACTGTAAGAAGCGAGTTTGTTAAAGGTGGTGGTATTCCAGATTTAATTGCTATTGGTCAAGACCCAAGTGGTACTACTAAAGAGTTAGCACTATCTTATGCTTCTGCAATTGGTGGTGGTAGAACAGGAATTATCGAAACAACATTTAAAGATGAGACAGAAACAGATCTATTTGGAGAGCAAGCAGTTCTTTGTGGTGGTGTAACAGCACTAGTTCAAGCAGGTTTCGAGACACTAACAGAAGCTGGTTACCCAGCAGAGATGGCATATTTCGAGTGTCTTCACGAGCTTAAACTAATTGTAGATTTAATGTTCGAAGGTGGTATTGCAGATATGAGATACTCTATCTCAAATACAGCTGAGTATGGAGATTATGTAAGTGGACCTAGAGTAATTAACGAAGAGTCTAAAAAAGCTATGAAAGATATCTTAACAGAGATTCAAAATGGTAAATTTGCAAAAGACTTTATTTTAGAGGGTCAATCTGGATACCCAAGAATGAATGCAGAGAGAAACAACATGGCAACAAGCCCAATTGAGCAAACAGGTAAAAAACTAAGAGAGATGATGCCCTGGATTGCTGCTAATAAAATAGTAGATCAAGACAAAAACTAATTTTTAACTTTACTACATACCTAAAGCACTCGCTTTGGGTTAAATAAACTTCTATACAATAACCACAAACAAGGATTCAGCATGATTTTAAAAGCAATTTTTATAACTTTTACACTTTTTATTTTTACAGGTTGTGTAAGTAACACAGTAGCACAAAATAAAGATATAATGCCAAATGTTAAGCCAACAGAGTGTGGTGAAGCAGAGAATAATATGCGCAATATTCTTGTAGATACTAAAAATGCTAAAATAGCACAATAAATATCTTAATCATAGAAAAAATACAACCTAGATTTTGCTTTAAGGAGTAGAGTAATGAAAATATTTAAAGTTGTAATTGTATCTCTTTTTTTAGGGAGACTATTAATGGCATCGTATGATATAACATCTTATGTAACTAGAGCTGAAGTATCTCACAATAGCAAAATGATGGCAGTAACATCTTATGCAGATAAAAAACATACTATAAGTTTGTGGAGTGGTGTAGATAATTTACATTTTGTCCTACTAAAAAAATATGATTTTAGTGATGATGATTTTTTTAGTGAGAATATTGCTTTTTCTAAAGATGACAAATATCTAGTAGCAGGTGTAGATAGTAATGTTTATATTTGGGATACAAAATCCTATAAAGTTGTTAAGAAAATAGCGCTAAAAAATGAAGTATCAGCTGTTAGGTTTTCGCATAATGGCAAATATTTAATTGTTGGTGAGCAGTTAAACAATGTATATGTTTATAATTCTAAGAAAAATTTTAATCTTATTATTCAGCTACCTAAAACTCAAAAAAAACCAAAAAGTACATATGAAACAAAAATTTATGATATAAAATTTAGCTTAGATGATAAATATGCAGTTATATCTTATGCTAAACAAAATGCAGAGATATATAGTGTTGATAAAAATTTTACTAAAATAAAAACTTTCAATCATAAAGATGACTATATTTCAGAGACAAATTTTACAACTGATGGAGAGTATCTTATAACAAGTAGCAATGCTAATGAGATGGAAATATATACCCCAACACCACCATTTAAAAAGATAAAAATTCTTAAGAAAAATGGTGAAGATGATATATATATGGTTGGATTATCTAAAAATAATAGATACTATCTAACTAGTTGGGACTATGCAGGTAGAATAAAAGTATGGGATATTAAAAATGGCTTTAAAAAAATAGCAATATTAGATGGACACAAAGAGTATACAACACATCTACAATTTTTCAACAACGACAAATATTTTGTCTCAGCAGGTGGAGATAATAAAATTAAGATTTGGAACACTAAATCATGGAAAGAGATTTGTGAGCTTGTTTTAACTGAACATAATGGTTTTAAAACTAAGTGTAAGTATCATGAGTAAAAAGCTACCTAGTGCAAAAGTAAGAAGTGATGAAAAGTTGGATAATCAAATTTTACGAGCCAATTTAGTTGGGTTAGCAAATAGTGTAAAATGGGATAAAAAATCTTTTTAAATTTTTAGACTTATACAAGAAGAGTATTGTTTTAACAGACTATCATATTTGAAATTTATGTTAGTTTTACATCTTTTTGTTAAAATGGCACTACAAATATTTTAGGATTTACATGTTTGAACAAACTTTCAAAAACATCGACGACATACTTTTTAAAGACTCTGGTGCAGACTCTGAACTGGACTACATAGGGCAGACCTCTTGGATAATGTTTTTACGCTACTTAGATGAGCTAGAGCTAGATAAGGCAGATGAGGCGGAGCTAGAGGGGCGTGAGTACAAGTACATTCTCGACCCTGAGTATCGTTGGGGTGCGTGGGCGATGCCTAAAGATGCAGAGGGTAAGCTTGACCATCATGTGGCATTGACGGGTAAAGATTTGGTGGAATTTGTCGATACGAAGCTCTTTCCATATATGGCTTCGTTTAAAGAGCGAACGGACAACCCTGCGACCATAGAGTATAAAATAGGTGAGATATTTAGCGAACTGGGCAACAAGATACAGAGTGGTTATGGGCTAAGAGAAATCTTAGAACTTGCCGATACCTTGCCGTTTCGGTCGCACACGGATAAACATGAGCTAAGTCACCTCTATGAGAGCAAAATCAAAAACATGGGCAATGCAGGGCGAAATGGTGGGCAGTACTATACACCTCGACCACTGATCCGTGCCATGATAGCCGTGACCAATCCCGTCATAGGTGAAAAGGTGTACGATGGAGCAGTAGGGAGTGCAGGGTTTTTGTGTGAGTCGTATGACCACATCAAAGCCCATATGCCCCAAAATGTAGACAACCTAAGAATGCTTCAAAAAAGCACCTTTTATGGTAAAGAGAAGAAGAACCTAGCTTATGTCATAGGCATCATGAATATGATACTCCATGGCATAGAAGCCCCAAACATCATACACACCAACACGCTTGGTGAAAATATCCGTGACATTCAAGAGAAAGACCGTTACGATGTGATACTTGCCAATCCACCTTTTGGGGGTAAAGAGCGTAAAGAGGTACAACAAAATTTTGACATCAAGACAGGAGAGACGGCGTTTTTGTTTTTGCAACACTTCATTAAGTCACTCAAAGCAGGAGGACGGGCTGCCATTGTCATCAAAAACACCTTTTTGAGTAACACAGACAACGCTTCGGTGGCTCTGCGTAAGCACTTGCTAGAGTCTTGTAACTTGCATACGGTGCTAGATATGCCCTCAGGTACATTCCTCGGTGCTGGGGTCAAGACGGTGGTGCTGTTTTTCCAAAAGGGAGAGCCTACCCAAAAGACATGGTACTATCAGCTCAACCCAGGGCGAAACATGGGAAAAACCAACCCACTTAACGACAAAGATTTAGCCGAGTTTATAGAGCTACAAAAAACCATGCCAGA
>CAMZLH010000055.1 GCA_947311565.1 uncultured Nitratifractor sp. | reverse complement strand
TTTTATTTTTAATAATTTCTGCTTTAATAGAAGCATATTTCTCATCAAATTTAATATTTTTACTTTGGTCTATTTCAAATTTTTGTTCAATCTTTCCAAAATCTGTTTTTACTCTTAAATCTTGTAAGATTTCAGCCCCATTTAGCACTGCTGACCTTGTTCTATACTCTCCTACTTTTTTAGCCAATCGCTCTAAGAAATCAGGAATATAAACATCATCATTTGGGTACTGACCAATACCAAGTTTTTCTGCTTGTTTATATAAAATATTTTCCAAATCACTTGATTCATTAAATTTTAAACTTGCCTTTGGTAGTTCTAATTCAATAATCAATGAATCACAAAATGATTTAAAATCATTCCTACCTATACTATTATCACTAACAAAAATTTTTAAACTTCTCCAAGTTCCTAGTGGTTCTGAACCATCTTTCCATAAGTTTTCAAGATTTATTTTATAAAGTTTTGTAGAAAAATCTTCAAATGAAGATAAGCTTGCAGGTAAGGGCTCTAAAATATTTTTTATATCATCATCTACTGGCTGATCCCATGCTAAACAAAGTCTAAATTCACTATCTGATGTATTTAATTCTTTCCAAGTTCTATAGAGCTCAAACAATGCTAATTTATATCCACTATTATTTGCTAAGTCTCTTTTCTCAAGTTTTTTAGCTGTTCCATCATTACTATATTTAATCTGTTTTCTTTGAATATTTGAGTTATTTATAATTACCAAGTCATCAAAACTGTCAGGGATACCATTAGATGTATTTTTTTTATCAATTGAAAATATAGAGTTTGTTCTACCTGCTAATATCTCTTTCAATATAAAATAACTTGTTAATAAATCTTGATAATCATAACCTTCATGGGCACTATTTAAGCTCATTCTATATCTTCCCCTCCAGCAACATATTCATAACCAACTTAATAATAATATCCTCCTGCTCAGGTGCAGAGGTAGCAACCAACAGAGCCAATGAAGCCAAGGCATTGTCGTTTATCTTCGCTTCTCCATTGTCTTTGTAAAGTATGCCGTTTTTGTGCAAGAACAATACAAACAAATATGCTCCTATTCGTTTATTACCGTCGTTAAATGGGTGCCCTTTGATGATGTAATATAGTAGATTTGCTGCTTTTTGCTCTACCGATGGCAGTAGCTCTACTCCTCCAAAGCTTTGGTAGATATTTAGCAAGTTTCCTTTAAACTCTCCTGCTTTTTCGTTGCCAAAAAGCTCTGTGGCTTCGCCTTTAGCTATGAGTGTTCTCTTTAGCTCTGCTATCGCCTCTTTGGCTTCTTCGTAATCTAATATAAACTTTTGCTCTTTTGTTTGTGCTATCTCTTGTAGGCTCTGTTCATCATAACCTTGAAGCAATGCCCAGCTTTTTGCATAGTTGCTCACTATCTCCACAAAACCTTTTGCCTCATTTGCCGATAACTCTTTTTGATCGATGGTCTGTCGGATGAGATGGAGTGTATCTTCAAGCTCTTGTAGCTTTTGCTCTTGTAATCTTTTTTGGTTTAAGGCATAGCCTTTGATGATGTAGTCTTTCAAAACCTTATTTGCCCATATTCTAAACTGTGTTCCTCTTTTAGATTTTACACGATAACCTACCGAGATAATGACATCTAAATTGTAGTATGCTATCTCTCTTTGAACCTCTCTCTTTCCCTCTTTTTGAACTGTCTGGAATTTCCGGATAGTTGAATTCTCTTCAAGTTCGCCCTCTTTGTAAATATTTTTTATGTGTTCGTTTATGGTCTTAATGCTCTTGCCAAACAACTCTGCCATCTGCTTTTGACTTAACCAAACAGTCTCATTTTCAACTGTTGCACTGAGTGCAAGTGTTCCATCTTCATAAATAACAATATCACTCATAACAAATCCTCTATACTCTTAGGTATCTCTTCTCTCTTTACAAACCTCTTCAAAATCCCCTAAACACTCCAACACAAAAGCCAACTTCAAAAGCGATTGCAAAGATTTTTCCTAGAAGACTCAAAGCGTTTAAGAGAGCCTAATCTTACACCACTCTTGATGGCAAGTTTTTCTTGAGTTAGTTTTAAAGCTTTTCGTTTAGCTCTAAATTTTATTTTTAGATTATCTTCTATTTAAGATAGTCTTTTTGGTAAAAAAATAATATCTCAGCTTATACCTTATATTTTTAGCCATTATAGCTAAAGTATTATCTAAAATCAAATATTAAAGTCAATTGGGTTTAGCCCACTTACATATTTATAATCAACTTAATTACAAACTCTGTTACTTAATAACTACCTAATTTTTAGGTAATTTGGGTTTAATTAACTTTATGCTATTTTCGAGCTCTAGTAGATTTTGCAATATATATTTTTGCATATTACTGGTGTAAGAGATAAATTTTTTATGGTATCTTATTGTCTATAGTTAATTTATAGTTTTACAATTTTTGCCATATAAAATCCACTATAAGATTTATGAGGTAATATTCTAATAGTTAGTTCTAAAGAGTTGTCAAATTTTTCATCTTTAAATGCTATTAAACCTTTTTGAAATTTTTCTAAGTTATGATCTATTGCTATTAATTTAGCATTACTGTATCTGTTTAGAAGATAGTTTACTACTGCTTCATTCTCTTCGGGTGCAAATGTACAAGTTGCATATATCATCTCTCCACCACTTTTTAGACTCTCGAAAGCTGATACTATTAACTCTTTTTGAAGCTTTGCAAACTTATATACACGCCTCATACTCCACCATGTAATTCCTTTTTTTAGATCAATATGAGCCTCAGAGCTGCAAGGTGCATCTAAAAAAACTTTATCAAACCACTCACTGCAACTCTTATATATAAATCTTCCATCTTTATTGTATGTTTGAATATTTTTTGCACCCATAATTTTAAAGTTTCTCTTCATACTAAAAAATCTACTTTTGTTTGGTTCAACTGCACTAACTTTGTTAGCAATTTGAGCAAATATTAAACTCTTACCACCTGGAGCTGCTGCCAAATCTAATACCCACTCACTACTATTAATATCTAGAGATTTCGCAGCTAATATTGAAGAGAGCGACTGAATATAAATTTTACCATCCGTATAGACTCTTAGTTTTGGTAATATATCTCTTGCCTCTATTGGCAAAGTAAATGTATCTTCAAAAATAGTCTCTTTAGGTTTAAAACCCTCTTTAGTTAACTCCTCTATAACTTCGCTAGGTAAAGATTTTAATAGATTAACTCTAAAACTAAACTCTTGATTCTCTTTACTTAATAACTCAAATAGATTTAGATAGATGCTATTTAATCTATCTTCAAAATCTTGCAGTGTAGGTTTTGCCATTTATGCTCCATCTAGCTAGATATTTTAAATTTTAGAACTTAGAGCAACTTCGCTATTAAACTCAGATATAAAGTATTCACTTAGCTCAATAGATTTTGCTATAAATTTCGAGAAGTTATCTTCTATCTCTTCTTGATACTCTTCATTGTGTATATCTGATTGGTATACTCTATAGTATAGACATATTGTATTATTTGTTCTATATATTCCAAGAGAGTAGGGGCTAAATTTATCTGAATTTATTATCTCTAATACTCTCTTTAAGTTCTCTTTTGGTACATTACATAGTGGTGCATTTGCATAGAATGTATAGTCATCTCTTTCAAAAAAACGTACTACATTAGATTTTGGATAAAACTCCCAGTACTCTTTGCCTACTTTACATAATTTTGGGTTATAGCCCGCTTTTACTATAGCTCTATTTATTACCTTACTTAGTGTAGAGACTTTATCGTTACTTTTATCCATAAAAATTGTCTCATCTATTTTGTTACCACAGCTATTGCAATACTTACTCTTATTCTCTATATAGTTATCACAAGTATCACACTTTACACGAAAAATATATTCACTAAATTTATAGTTTTCTAACTCATATAGTAACTCTTGGTAGGGTATACCAAAACCTACATTATCAGCATTATTAAATTTAGCATTAACAACTGCAATTAGTGAGCCACTCTTATCTATCATTGGTCCACCAGAGTTGCCACTATTTATAGCCGCATCTGTTTGTATATATTTTCTATTATCCATAACCTGATTTACAGAAGATATAATCCCTTCTGTAATGGTTAAAGGCATACCAAAAGGGAAACCAGCAATATTTACCACTTGTTGCTTTTTAATATCTAAATTTTTGTTTATTTTAATAGTACTATCAATTTTTGGCATATCTCTAGAGATTAAAAATGCTAAATCTGCCTCTTTATTTACCATAACAACTTCTGCTAAATATCTATCTTTACTATTAGTCTCTATAAATACCTCTCTAAAACCAGAGATAACATGGAAATTTGTAACTATATAGTCGTAACCATCAATAATAAAACCAGTTCCAGAACCATCTCCTGTAACAACTTTATATATATATTTTTCTAAATCCATACTTTTCCTATTTAAAATATACTTACTATAAACTTAAGTAGTATTACTACCGAAATAGAAATCCAAAAGATGTTTGAGTAGCTAAATATAAACCCATCTTTATCTTCTATCTTTTTATTAATAAATTGATTGTGTAGTGTAATTAATTTATCTTTGGCACTATTTATATCTTTTCTTGATATCTTCTCTAATAGAGTCTCTATTTCTCCTCTTTGCCTTCGACTAATGTTATAGTTGTATATTAATCTTAAAAACATTGCATAAGCGTAGTAAGATGCTGCAAAGTTATCGTTGCTCTCTTCTATATCTTTTAGTGTATCACTATATTCAGATACCCAATCTTTAATAATATCTATATCACTAGTTTTTAACATTGTAACCATATCTTTTCTAAAGTATAGTTTACTTTTGTAATAATCATCACTAAGCTCTTTAAGCTCATTTATATATATTTTACCTCTACTTATTCTATCTTGAAAATCGATATCTCTATTGTGTAGCATAGATATCTTTTGAATAATTTCATACTTTATATATCCATTTAAGTAGCTCATATTAGATATTCTATATAGTGTAATTATAATAATATCCCATGCATAATTAGATTTATCATTTTTTTCATAATACTCTATATAGCTATCTACTTCACCTAAATACTCTCTAATATCTCTTATAACTCTACTCTGTTGAGAAGTGTTTAATATCTCTTTAGTAACTTCAACAGCCTCTTTAGCATCATATAGCTCAATAAACTCATTATAGAACTCATCAGCATTAAATAGTATCTCTTGTAGTACATAATTCACTTTTCGTGGACTACATAGCTCTATAGGCTCTACATAGTCTATATATAGAAGATTATCTTTAAATCTTATTTGAGCAAAATCTAAGGCGCTAAAGTTAATTTCGGCTACTCTCCTTAGTAGAGGTGTAGTAGCACTATCTTGATCAATTTTTGCTATTTTTGTAGATATAGAAAAGTTTTTTTTATCTATTTTTATATTTACCTCTATAGCCCCATGTATTTTGCTTATATCAATATTTTTTTTTAAATTAGCGCCTTTTAAAATATCTTTATTTGCATAATTAAGAGTCTCTATTATAGAACTCTTATAATTTTTATTGTCAAAAAGCTCCTCTGCTCTATCCCAAAAGTCATCATCTTTTATGGGTTCTCTTTTTGTTTTTATAAGAGGATAGTAAAGTGGTAGTTTATGAGCCAAAGTATTCCCTATTTTTTTTAAAACATTTTACTGCAATATTATTAATTTATATCGATATATTTCATTTTTTATGAATAAATAGTACTTTTAAGTAGTTTCCCTCTTTGAAGTTCTTATCTACCTTAAAATCTTTTGGTAAAGAGAAACTATCTGTTATTGAGTATTTTAGATTTAAATTTTTAAAGGCTTTATCTACAAAAGATTTAAATCTATCCATATTAAAGTTAGCTGCATTTGTAGAGGCTACTATGGTACCATTTTTAGATGTAATTTTTACTGCATCTTCTAGTAGTTTAGTATAATCTTTTGCTGCTGAGAATACTCTTTTTTTAGAGCGAGCAAAACTTGGTGGATCTAGTATTACTAAATCAAAACTTAAGCCTTTTTTATTTGCATACTTAAAATAGTTAAATACATCTTCTACAATTATATCTTGGCAATTAGTATCTATATTGTTAAGTTCAAAATGCTCTTTTGTTTTAGATCTACTTCTATTTGCTAAATCCACAGATGTAGTTTTTTTTGCTCCTCCAACTGCAGCAAAAATAGAAAATGCTCCTGTATAAGAGAATGTATTTAGTACAGTTTTACCTTTAGAGTATCTCTGCATTATTCTTTTTCTTACATCTCTTTGATCTAAAAATACACCAACCATTGCTCCATCATCAAGATATATAGCAAATCTATTTCCACTCTCTTTTACTATTAGTGGCTTTGGTGCTTTTGTACCAACTAGATAGTCACTACTATCATCTATATATTGACCCTTTGTATCAAAACGTCTTTTATGATATATACCTCTATACTCTACACTCTCTTTCAGTGCTTCTAAGATTATATCTTTATAATAGTAGATACCTATGCTATACCAAGTAATTAGATAGTAGCCATCATAATAGTCTATTGTTAAACCACCAATGCCATCTCCCTCGGCATTAAAGACTCTAAAAGCTGTTGTATCTTTAGAGTTAAATAGCCACTCTCTATATTTAACTGCTTTCTCTATTCTAGTTTTGAAAAAACTTTTATCTATTCTCTCATCTCTATTACTTAAAACCCAACCAAAACCTTTATTTTGTTTACCTAAAAACCCTTTTGCAATAAATTTACCACTACCATTTACGAGTTTAAATAGTGATCCCTCTTTAAAGTCGATACTATCAATAATATCTTTTGTAATTAGAGGATATCCACTACTATATAAGCTAATAATTTTTTGATTTTTAAGTTTTATACTGATAGTTTTATTCATAAATTTCCTATAAGCTCCCAATAGAAGGAGCTATAAAGTAGGGTAGAGTAGTTATATTAACTCTGTTGCTTTAGTTACATTGAACTTTAAGCCAATCTCTTCTGCGCTACAGCCAAGTGCTAATGCAATCATTTGTGGTAGGTGTAGTACTGGTAGATCGATCTCTCTACCTAATTGTTTACCTGCGCTATCTTGTTTTAAATCCATATTTAGCTGACAAAGTGGGCATGGTGTAACCATTAAATCTGCATTGTTATCGATTGCATCTACAAGTGCAGTTCCACTTAAGGCATTAGATGTTTTTGGAGCTTGTAGATCTACATGGAATCCACAACACTTATTTTTACTTTCATAATCTACACTATTTCCTTCTAGTGCTTCTATTAAGTCATCTAAAGATGTTGGAGCATATGGGTTTTCGCCACCATTTACTTCATGGTGTAGTTCGCTTGGTCTAATATTATGACATCCATAAAATGGTGCAATATTAAAGTGACTAAGTGGTTTTTCTACTTTAGCAGATAAATTATCTAAACCATAATCTTCGATAAGTGCATACTGAAAGTGTCTAACTCTGCTAGTTCCTTTGTACTCTAAACCTACCTCTGCTAATTTTTCATTTACTTTCGCTTTAAGCTCTGGATCACTATCTAAACGCTCTTTTGTCATTGCAGAGTTTAGCTGACAAGTATTACAGATAGTTACCATATCTAGCCCAAGTTTTTCTGCATAGCATATATTTCTAGCATTTAAAACTAAAGACAAAAAATCATCAAAATCTTGCAGATGGCTTGCGCCACAACAACTTGCTTCATCTAATAGTATAAGTTCTATTCCAAGCTTCTTAGCTACTGCCATAGTCGAAGATAGAAGCTCAGGCGTTGACTCTCTTGCTGTACATCCAGTATATAGTGCATATTTTAAGTTACTCATATCGCGCCCCTTTATAGTTCATTCTTTTGTGATATCTCGATAAGCTTCTGAATCTCATCTAAATTCTTACTTCTTGGCATCTTTTTCTTCATAACATCAAATGGATGCACTTTTCCTGCTTTAATCATTTTAAATGCTTCACTTAAGTGTTTAACAACTCCAAGCCCTTCAGAGTATAGAACAATATCTTGTTCATCTAAGTAACCAAACTTCTTAATCGATCTAATAAACCCTTCTGCATGTTTAGTTGCAACATTTCTTTTTGCTACACCTTGCTCGAACTGCATATTGTGAAGTTTTGTAATCTTTTCAATTGGATTAACATCTTTAGGACAAGCCTCTGCACACTCAAAACACTTAACACAATCCCAAACACCTGGACCCATCTCTGCTGTTGCTTCTAGTCTATCTTTACTAGCATTATCTCTTGGATCAACACTAAATCTATAAGCTGCTGCAAATGCTGCTGGTCCAAAGTACTCTTCATTAACTTCTACTACAGGACATGCATAGTGACAAGCACCACACTGAATACAGTAGTCTGCATCTAAAAACTGCTCTACTTGCTCTTGGCTCATAGTAGATTCGCTAGATGGATTTGGATCAACATCAGCTACTACATATGGTTTAACTGCAGCATGCTTCTCCCAAAAGTCACCTTTATCGATAATCATATCTTTTACAGCTCTTTTTTTACTTTGTGGCTCAAATATAAGTTCATCGCCAAATAGTTCTACAAGATCCATAGCATTTTGTTTACATGCTAGTGTTGCTTTGCCATTAACTGTAATAGCACAAGCACCACATATTCCGTGACGGCAACTTCTTCTGTAAGAGAAGCTTCCATCATGCTCCCACTTGACCCTATTTAATAGGTCTAAGATAAGCTCATCTCTGCCAACTTCCATTTTATAAGTTTTATAGTATGGCAGATAGTCTGTCTCTGCATTAAAACGGAATGCTTTTATTGTAATCTCTTTTTTATTTCCCATCTTAGAGCTCCTTAATATTTTCTTTCTTGTGGTTCAAACTTACCAAGTACAACATCACCATACTCTATATCTAAATCATACTCGCCATTAAATTTAGCATATGTATGCTTTAAGAAGTTTTCATCATCTCTTGTTGTATAATCCTCTCTATAATGAGCCCCACGGCTCTCTTTTCTAGCAAGTGCTCCCTCTACAATAAATATAGAGAAGTCAATCATATGCTTAAGCTCAACAGCCTCTTGCAAGTCAGTATTAAATGTATTAGATTTATCATCGATTCTGATATTTTTATATCTATCGTAGATCTCTTTTAGTTTTGCTTTCTGCTTAAGTAATGATTCTTCTGTTCTAAACACACCAGCATCCATTGTCATAGACTCTTGAAGTTCACTTCTAAGTGCTGGAACTCTTTCATTACCATTATTAGTGAGTATTCCATTTATCTGTTCAATCATCCCTTTTGCATCATCTTTAGTAGCAGCTTGTAGTTCTATATTATCTAAATCTTCTACCATAGACTCTCCTGCTACTCTACCAAAGAATAGTGCTTCTAGTACAGAGTTCGCACCAAGTCTGTTTGCACCATGAACACTTACACAACTACACTCACCAGCTGCATACAGACCCTCTACTAGTTCAGTAGGTGCATGTTTTGCTTGGCATCTAATATTAACAGGAATACCACCCATAGAGTAGTGTGCAGTCGCCGCTATCGTAATAGGTTCTTTAAGCATATCTTGACCAAGGAATGTAATAGCTAGGTCTCTTAGCTCTGGTAATTTAGTTAAGATAACCTCTTTTGGTAGGTGAGTTAGGTCTATATAGACAGCATCTTTATTTGGTCCTACACCTTTACCTTGTCTAATCTCTTCCATAATTGCACGGCTTACAACATCTCTAGATGCTAACTCCATTGCATTTGGAGCATACTTCTCCATAAATCTCTCACCCTCAGAGTTAAATAGTCTTCCACCTTCTCCTCTTGCTGCTTCAGAGATTAAAACACCACTCCCACCAAGTCCACTTGGGTGAAATTGAACAAACTCCATATCTTCAAGTGGCAGCCCACGACGAGCAAAAATAGATAGTGCATCACCTGTATTTGCATGAGCATTAGAGTTAATCTTGTAAGCTCTTCCATAACCACCAGTTGCAAACATAGTAACTTTAGCATTAAATATTGCAGGTTCACTTGTTCTAATGTTATATGCTGCTACACCTTTTGCTTTTCCATCTTCGTATAGCAAATCTGCACAATACCACTCATCAAATACTTCTATGCCGGCACGGAAAGCTTGTTCATAGATTGTTTGTAAAAGTGTTAAACCAGTTCTATCTGCTGCATAACATGCTCTTGGTTTAGATTGTCCACCAAATGGTCTTACAGCAATTTTACCACTATCATTTCTTGAGAAAACAGCACCCATTCTCTCTGCCCATCTAATTGTCTCTGGAGCTTTTGAGCACATAAACTCAATTGCATCTTGGTCTCCTAAGTAGTCACTACCTTTTACTGTATCGAACTCGTGAAGTTCTGTAGAATCATCTTCACCTAAAGCTGCATTAATACCACCTTGTGCTGCACCTGAGTGGCTTCTTAAAGGATGCAGTTTTGTAATTACTGCAACTCTTTTACCAGCTTCGCTTAACTCTTTAGCTGCTGCAAGACCAGCAAGACCAGCACCTACAACAACAGCGTCGTACTCATATATTTTAACATCATTTAGCTGCATTTAAAACCCTTGAATAAAATTTCTCTTATTATATTACTTTCGTTATATAAGATTCTTTAATATTACTCAATTAAGCTAGTTAGAATCATTATTCAGTGTTAAATAGTTACACAAAGTAGCTTATGACTTTTTAATATTATCGCACTAACTAACTATATCAATATTTGAAAGAACAAGAGGAGCTAATATATAAGTGAAAAACCTGTAGGATCAACTGTATTAATTAAAAGATTTTTTTGCTTATATACTGCCTTCTCTTACTCTTTTACATAGGTGCACTATTTCTACCCATAATATATGTTATATTTTTCGAATTTGCTAATGCACCTCTTTTAGAAATATCCCTTTATTATGAACAAAACTACTAAATCAAAAATATAAAATATTTAAAGTTATTTCTTTAAATATATTATCTCTATTTCGCTATTAATAGCTACTATATCTATCCCATTTTTAAAAACAACAAGAGAATCAGACTCAACTAATGGAGATATCATGCCAGAACCATACTTATTATCTCTATATGGATAAAATTTATTCTCTTCTACTTTTCCTAAGACAATATTTGCTCTATTAGATTTTAATGTTAACTCTTTTCCTATTCTAATACTTTTTGTTTGGTGATTATACTCTCTATGCCCTTGCATCTTTAAAATTGCAGGTATAGCTAAAATTATAAGTTGTAAAATGGCAGCTAGTGGATTACCAGGAAGTGCTACAACTAAACACTTATCTATATGACCTATAAGTATAGGATGACCTGGTTTTACTTTTGCACCATGAAATAGCTCTTTAAAACCACTATTTATCAGTGCCTCTTTTGTAAAGTCAGCATCACCTAAACTTACACCACCTGTTGTAATTAATATATCGTAACGATGAAGAGATTTAAACATATCTGAAGAGACCTTTAAATCATCAGGAAGAACACCAATATAGTTAGCATTAAATCCATAGCTTTTAAGATGCATTTTTAAATTTATACCATTAATATTGTATAACTCGTTCTCTTTAGCCTCTTCATTTAGCTCTTTTAATTCACTTCCTGTAGAGACTATAGCTATATTAAGCTCTTTGTAGCACTCTATTTTATCAATACCTTGAGAAGCTAGTAGTGCTATAGTATCTGCTGCTAATTTAGTTCCTTTATTTAAAAGTAAAGAGTCTCTCTTTATCTCTTCGCCTTTTAATCTAAGTGCATTTCCTCTCTTTATACTTTTTGTAACATTTATATAGCCACTATTAAGGCTACATATCTCCTTGGGTGCAATAGTATCACAATCAT
Source organism: uncultured Nitratifractor sp. (assembly GCA_947311565.1). Taxonomy (GTDB): domain Bacteria; phylum Campylobacterota; class Campylobacteria; order Campylobacterales; family Sulfurovaceae; genus JAADEQ01. The sequence goes on along the minus strand of CAMZLH010000055.1, from coordinate 25,758 downwards.
TTGGTACTTTAGAACCTGTCATTATTTTATAGCACTCTTTACTATTTAGTATCTCCTCTTGTACATCTCCTGCAAGTATTGTGGCAACTACCTTTAGGTTACTATTAATATCACTATGTTTAAATGCATATCCATCCATTGCTGAGTTATTAAATGGGGGTAGGTCTCTTTTTGTATATATATCTTTTGATAAAACTCTATTTAGTGCTTTGTCAATATCTACTCTCTCTGTTTTTGTTGTAGGTGTAATACTATCTATAGTTAAATTCAATGCTTCAGTGTAATCCATAATCGCCTCGAAATATTATAATTTTTTAAATTTTATCGTAATTTTCAAAGAAGTTTCAATAATACTCTTAGTTTAATAAAACTTTAAGCAAAACTCGTGTAAAATTGCGCCCACTTAAGAAGGACAGTTGGGTGAGTTGGCTGAAACCACACCCCTGCTAAGGGTGCGTACTCGAAAGGGTACCGAGGGTTCGAATCCCTCACTGTCCGCCATTTATTTTATAAATCAAAATTTTTATTTACTTTATGTAACTTATAGATTGACTCTATAGAGAAGTTAGCATATCTAAGACTTTTTTAGCATTTTTTAGTGATATTTTTCGATTTTCTATATCTATGATATTGTCGTTTTTAAGTGATTTTAAGTGTTTATCTATAATATGTCTTACTGTTCCAATTAAGTTTGCTATTTCACTACGAGATAGATTATGTAGCATATCTACACCTCTTTGATCAATAGTCTCAAAATTTTTTAATATTAACTTTAGTAGCCTCTCTTTTGTCTCTCTAAGAGATAAATCTAAAGATAACTCTTCTAAATTTCTCATCTGCATAGCAATATATCTATAGATAAGTTGTTCAAATGTTATATTAATTCGCATCCACTCTCTAACTTTATCTATAGGAAATCTAATAGCACTACCGCTCTCTAAGATATCTACAGCTAGTTCATGAGAGTTACTATCTAAAAGTGTAATTAAATCAAACATATCTCCGCGAATTAGTAGATATAGTGTCTGCTCCCTATCGGTATTAAAGTTAATATCATAAATTTTAACCTTACCATTAATTATTATATAGAACCACTTTAGCGAATTATCAGAGTCAAATATAGTGCTATTTTTATCAAAATTTACAATCTCTCCAAACTCTTTAAACTCACTTGCTAATCTCTCATCTAAACTATCTAGTGGTCCTAAAAAACTACCTAGATATGGCATATTTATAGAACTTTATCTATTTCACTATCTGGTCTTGCAACTACTGCTTTATTGCCATTAATGACAATTGGTCTCTCTATTAATTTTGGATTAGAAACCATTGCTTCTAAAAGAGTATCTTCATCAACATCTTTAAGGTTTAACTCTTTATATATTGACTCTTTGCTTCTAACTAAATCACTAGGTTTCATATCTAGTTTAGATAAAATAGCACTAAGTTCATCTTTACTTAGTGGGTTTTTTAAATACTCTATAACTTTATACTCAATACCATTATCATCTAGGTACTTTATACCTGCTCTAGATTTAGAACACCTACTATTATGTAATATCTCTACCATCTTATCTCCTAATATACAGCGTCATAACCTTTTGGTCTTGTGCATACAAATTTTCTATTCGATAGAAGTCTATCAAAATATTTTGTATTTGTAAAGATTATATTAACCTGATTATCTAAATTATCTTTATAAACTATCTGTTCTATCTTTTTACTCTTTGTTAATACAACAGTATATATCTTACCCTTATATGTTGTATAGTATGTTCTACCATGATGAAGCTTTGCCTTTTTTAAAACTTTAGCTAAATTTAAACCTCTATCTATAGAAAAGTAACTAACCTGTTCTAAATCATGGTCAACTACAACTAGCTCGTTACCACTACTGCAAACCTCTTTTTTCGTTGGTGTTTTATATCTCCATTTTGTCTCTGAAGGGGTGTTAAAAACAACTTTTCCTCTATATTTAATTGTTTTGCCTTTTGTATTTTTTACAATTTGTAAAAAATTAGCACTAAATGCTGTCGGAATTTTTACAGCCCCTGCAAAAATATTGCTAACTAAAAAAAGAGTAATTAAAATCTTTAATCTCATTATAATCCTTAAATAAAATTTTAACCTAGATTATGCAGTAGAATTATTCTATCTTCTGCGAAGGTTTGGTTTATAAATATTATTTTACAATCTTTTTGTGAAGAGATAGTAAAATAATATAGGTGTTATTAAAATTATATCTATAATTATTAATATTAAAACCATTTAATGGATAAAATAACCAAAAAATGAATCTATTTTTTATTACTAAAAAAGAGAATAGCCTATAATTAAACATATTTTAGATAAAATATCCCAAATTTATAGCAAGGTAAAATTATTATGATCGGTGCAATTACTAAAGTATTTGGAACAGCTAACGATAGAAAAGTAAAAAAATATCGAAAAAGAGCAAAACTTATTAATGCTCTTGAAGATAAATATAAAGAGCTAAGTGACGAAGAGCTAAAGAGTTCTTTTTTAGAGTTAAAAGATAGTGTTCAAAGTAAAGAAAAAAGTTTAGATGATGTATTAAATGACTCGTTTGCAATTACTAGAGAAGTTAGTAAAAGAGTTTTAGGTATGCGTCACTACGATGTACAGTTAATTGGTGGTATGGTACTTCATGATGGAGATATTGCTGAAATGAAAACAGGTGAAGGTAAGACTCTAGTAGCGACTTTATCTATTGTACTTAATGCAATGCTTGGCAAGGGAGTGCACTTAGTAACAGTTAACGATTACCTTGCAAAAAGAGATGCTGATGAGATGGCTAAACTATATAGTTTTTTAGGTTATAAAACTGGTTGTATTACTGCAGCTATTTACGATGATTTTGAGAGAAAAGAGCAATATAGTGCAGATATAACTTATGGTACAAATAATGAATTTGGGTTTGACTACTTAAGAGACAATATGAAGAGTAATCAATCTGAAAAAGTGCAAAGAGAGCACTACTACTCTATAGTAGATGAAGTTGACTCAATTTTAGTTGATGAAGCTAGAACACCACTAATTATATCTGGTCCAACCCAGAGAGATCAAAAACACTATGCTATTGCTAATAATATAGCTCTACAATTAGAGAGAGGTGAGGAGCTTCCTGTTAAGCCAGGAGAAGATAAAAAAACTACAGGTGATTTTATAGTAGATGAGAAGAATAAACAGATAACACTAACCGAAGATGGATTTCAGAAAGCAGAAGATCTATTTGGTGTAGGTAATCTATACAGCCTTGAAAATGCAATGTTAACTCACCATTTAGATCAGGCACTTAAAGCAAACTATATATTTGAAAAAGATGTAGATTATGTAATAAAAGATGGTGAAGTTATTATTGTAGATGAGTTTACAGGAAGATTAAGTGAAGGTAGAAGATATAGTGAAGGTCTGCACCAAGCACTAGAGGCAAAAGAGGGTGTAGAGATAAAAGAGGAGTCTCAAACATTAGCAGAAGTTACATACCAAAACTACTTTAGACTATACGATAAACTAGCAGGAATGACAGGAACAGCACAGACTGAAGCTACAGAGTTTGCTGAAATTTATGGTCTCGAAGTTGTATCTATACCGACAAATGTGCCAGTAGTTAGAATAGACAAAAATGACCTTATATTTAATACAGAAGATGAAAAACTAGATGCAGTTGCAGCTAGAATTAAAGAGCTTAACGAGAAAGGACAACCTGTACTAATTGGTACTGCTTCTATTGAAAAGAGCGAGTTAATACATAATAAGTTAAAAAAAGAGAAAATTCCCCATAATGTATTAAATGCTAAGAACCATGAGCAAGAGGCAGAGATTATTGTTAATGCAGGATTAAAAGGTGCAGTTACAGTTGCAACCAATATGGCTGGTCGTGGAGTCGATATCAAATTGACAGATGATGTAAAAGAGCTTGGTGGTTTAGTTATTTTAGGAACGGAAAGACATGAATCACGTCGTATAGATAACCAACTTAGAGGTCGTTCTGGTCGTCAAGGTGATGCTGGTGAGAGCCAATTTTTCTTAAGTTTAGATGATAACTTACTTCGTATTTTTGGTGGGGATAAAATTAGAAATATAATGAATAGAATTGGCGTTAAAAAAGGTGAATTTATAGACTCTAAGCTTGTTACTAGAAGTGTAGAGAGTGCTCAAAAGAAAGTAGAAGCTCTACACTATGAGTCTAGAAAAAACTTAATAGAGTACGATGATGTAGCAAACTTTCAAAGAAAAGCTATCTATAAATTTAGAGATCAATTGATAGATTCAGGGTATGATATTGAGTCTAAGATTAAAGAGAATAGAGCAGAAGTAATAGATTTTATAATGCAAGATTGTGAAATAATTGATGGGCTTCCAAGTGAAGACTTTAATTATGAGGCTTTAATCAAAGATGTAGCAGAAATTAGTGGAGTTGAGTTACCGAAAGATATGATAGATGGAAAAGAGCCAGATGAGATTAAAGAGGTACTTTTATCTGTTTTAGAGGAAATTTATGAAGAGAAGATGTCCGTATTCGATAAAGCTCAAAGAGATGAGATAGAAAAATTAATCTATCTACAAACATTAGATAATATGTGGAGAGACCATCTGTATGAGATGGATACACTAAAAGCTGGAATTGGACTTAGAGGTTATAATCAAAAAGATCCACTTACAGAGTATAAACAAGAGAGTTTTAGACTATTCGAAGAGTTAATTAGAAGAGTAAAGATAGAGTCTATTAAGTTTGTTCATAGAGTAGAGTTTAACTTTGAAGATACTAATGAAGAAGATCAAGAAAATTTAAATAGTAATAATGTAGATAAGATAGAAAACACTCCTCCTTCTGAAAAATTAGAAGATAGTGAAACAATCTCTAAAAAACCAAAAAGAAATGATCCTTGTCCTTGCGGAAGTGGTGAAAAGTATAAAAACTGCTGTGGAAAAAGTGGACCAAAAAAAGGATTACTAGCTTAATGAAATACTCATATAGTGGTATTTTTGTTAAAAAATTTATACTACACTATCTTAAGTATGATAAAGATAATCCATTTATCTTTATATCTGCAATGCTAGCTCTAATTGGTATTGCAATGGGTGTAATGGTACTAATGATTGGTATTGGTGTTACAAATGGTACACATGATGAATTCAAAAAGAGACTATTTGTAATGAATTATCCTTTAACAATTCTTTCCTATAATAATAAAGGTGTATCTATAGAGTCTCTTAATAGGGTAGCTAAAGAGTTTCCAGATTTAAAAATTAGTCCATACTATACAACTCAAGTAATTGCTAAAAATGCAGATGGTGTTCAAGGAGCTATATTATATGGTGTAGATTTTAAACAAGAAGCCAACATAAATAAAATTTTCAATAAAGCACTTAATGATATAAATATATCAAATATATCTAAATTTGATGCAATTATAGGGAAAGATCTATCTTTATCATTAGGTGTTAAAAAGAGTGAGAAGATAACACTATTTTTTTCATCACAGCAGGCAGCTGGTTTTGGAACTATGCCTCTGCAAAAAAGGTTAAAAGTTATTAGTAACTTTAGCTCAGGTTTAAGTGCATATGACAAAGGTATTATATATACTACACATACTGCATTTGAGAAGATTTTAAAAAGAGAAGCAAATATATATGATGGTGCTCACATATATAGCGATAATCCTATCGCTATTATAGATAAAATTAAAAAAGTCTTACCAGAAGATACAATTATAGAGGGTTGGTGGGAGCAAAATGGTGGTTTATTTGAAGCAATGCAGATGGAGAAAAAAGCGCTTTTTTTAGTTCTTTTATTAATTATTCTTGTTGCTTCTCTTAATATTATATCATCACTTCTAATGACAGTAATGAGTAGAAGAAGTGAAATAGCATTAATGAGAACACTTGGAGCAACATCTAAAGAGATAAAGAGAATCTTCTTTTATTTAGGCTTAATTATAGGATTCTTTGGAATGCTACTTGGTACAATGCTAGGTATAGTTGGTATGTGGGTTCTTACAACTTATAATATTATATCTCTGCCAGAAGATATATATGCAACTTCAAAGTTGCCAATTGACTTACCAATTAGTGACTATTTAACTATAATAGTTGGTACAGCTATAATTGTACTTTTATCTGCAATATATCCAGCAGTTAAGGCTTCTAAAACAGATGCATTAACAGTTTTAAGAAATGAATAGTAAGACTAAGACTATATAAAGTATGAATATAAAGAGAGTATTAATTTATATATTTGTAGCAATATCTATAATATTAGCTACTCTCTTATTATACTTTATAACACCTATCAATACAAAACAAAATCTAAAACTTCCATCTAGTAGCTCATGTGAAATTATAGACTTTCTTAATAAAAAGGGATACAACGTTAATATTTTAGATAGAACATTTTTAAAAATATTTACAAACCCACGGAAAGGGTGGCTTTATATAAATAAGAGGTCTCTTCCAAGATATAAATTTTTAAAGCAGATAGGCTCCTATTCTAATCACTATACGCCACTAACTATTATTCCAGGTGAAACAACATACTTTATATTACAAGATATATCTAAAAAATTAAATCTTAATCTTCTTAAACTACAAGCTAATTACAATATATTAGCAAAATTTAAAGAGGGTAATTTTTTAGCAAATACTTATAATATTCCTATATATTTTAAAGAAGCAGATACAATTAGATATCTACTTGATTCTACACTAAAAGAGTATAAAAAAATATCTTTAAAATATTATAACTCATTTAATCAAATTAGTTGGAGAAAAATTATTACTATTGCCTCTATTATAGAAAAAGAGGCAGCCAATAAAGAGGAGATGCCTCTAGTTGCATCTGTAATATTTAATAGAATTACTAAAAAAATGCGCCTTCAAATGGATGGAACACTAAATTATGGTAAATACTCACATATAAAAGTTACCCATTATAGAATTAAAAATGATAAAAGTAGTTATAATACCTATAAGTTTAAAGGGGTTCCTAAATATCCTGTATGTAATGTATCTAAATCTTCTATCATTGCAGCAATTAAACCTAAAAAAACGAACTATTTATATTTTATGAAAAACTCAAATGGTGTACATGACTTTACAATAGAGTATAAAAACCATATTAAGAATATTAAAAAGAGAAAAAATGATATTAAAAAAGGTTTAAATTAGTCTCTTGAAACTATCTAAATTATAGAGTAGTACACTGCTATCTTTTTTAAGTTCATTAGTAAAACCACTTTTAGAGAATAGTGCATACTTATCTACAGTTAAATTAGATATAGTAGCCTTCTCTTTTAATCTGCTAAGCTCCAGTTTAGTTACTGCTCTACCTTTATATTTACACTCACCAAGTATATATATGCCACTACTACTCTTTGCATATATATCAAATTCACTAAACCTATCCCAGTATGATGCTCCAGTTAAAGATATACTATCTTTAGAGAACTCTCTTTTAAGTAGCTCTAAACTTAATTGCTCAAATACCAAAGAAGAGAGTCTATAGCCATCTGAAATAAATTTTTTTACTACTAAACTATTATCAATTTTTAATTTTTTATCTCTATATGGTTCAATACATAGATACCAAAATCTAAAAAATGGTTTTTTGAAATATAGTTTTGGTTCAATTGTATAATCTTTAAGTTCTTTTTTTATAAGCTGTTTTTTGTACTCTTTAAGTGGTAACTCTCTAGATTGTACTATCTCTACAAGATCTGCTTCAATTAACTCTTTTACTATATCTAAACCTAAATTATTTCCTATATTTAATCTATTAAATAGAGCAAATAGCTTACCGTCACTTTTAGCTAGAGCTATTAAAAAGTCTCTAAATATATTATTATCAGTAAAGAATGGTATATTTTCTTCTATATCACTCTTATTAATAGCATATTTAATAGACTCTTCAATTTTATCAAATAGATTTAAATCTACACTTTCTAATCCACCAAAAACAGAGTAGTAGTCAATAATATTCTTAAAAGGTATATATGGATATTTATAAAAAAAGAGTTTAAATTGATTATCTATGTTAGTTTCCTAAAATAGCCGCCAAAGTGGCGACTAAAGGTAAATTACTTAAGTTTACTAATATACTCAGCTACTGCTTTGATATCTGCATCACTATAAGAAGCAACTTGACCTTTCATTAAAGCACCCATTGTGTGTACATTTCTAGTTCCTGCTTTATAACCTTTAAGAGCCTCTTCAATTTTTGCAGCATCCCAACCAGCAATAATATCTGATTTACCAAGAGCTTTATTCTCAGCTTTAGCACCATGACAACCTACACATTTTTTATATAATGCTTCACCATTTGCAGCGTTAGCAGCTGGTGCAGCTGTAGCTACTGCTTTAGTTTCAGTTGTTGCGTTAGCCTCAGATGCCATAAGTGCAGCTGAGGCAAAAATTAATGATAATGCGATTTTTTTCATTATATCTCCTTGTTTTATTGTAATGACATTATATCATTTAAAACGTGAAATTAAAGTGAATTTTTCAGTTTCATTTTAAATTACCCTCTATTTTATATTTTTCCCAATATATATTAATTGATTTTTTTAGTTCTATATCACCTATATCGATATATTTTCTTAATGGAATATACTCATTTAAAAACTCATCACTCATGACTGATGAAGTAGATATTGGGTTCTTACAGTAGTAAAATAGTGCCGTTTTAAAGTTATTCTCTCCTCCATAGACTAAAAGAGCCCACATGAAAGTTTTTCTTAAATCTATCTTCTCTTTACTATGACACACTACACAACTGCTATTAAAATCAGCATTAATTAATAGTGTTAATAAAAGTAACATATATATTTTTCTTACCATCTTATAATAAACCTTGTACCTATATTTTTTTTAGACTCTATGTCAATTTTTAAGTTATAATAATCAGCTATTTTTTTAACTATATTTAAACCTAATCCAAATCCACCTTCATGCTCGCTAAATCTACTATATCTATCAAATACTCTGTTTATCTCTTTACTATTCATACCAATACCACTATCTTCAACTATTAACTCACTACTATTTAGATATATATCTACTCTTCCACCAACTTTATTATATTTAATTGCATTAGAGATGATATTATCTATTAGACGAATATATAGTGCTCTATTGCCTTTTATAATAGACTCATTTAAATCTAAATAGATACTCAATTGCTTAGAGTCTAATAGATACGAAAAATATTCAATCCTCTCTTTGATTAGTAGTTTTAAAGATATCTCTTCGTTGTCGCTCTTATTTATCTGCTCTAGTGTAGTAAACTTTAAATCTTTATATATTCCCTCTAAAGTTCTTGATGCTATCTTTATTCTCTTTAATTTTTTACTATCTTTTGGGTTAAATTGATCCAACTTTAACATCTCTATATTACTATTAATTATCGAGATTGGTGTATTGATTTCATGTGTTGTATCTTTTATAAAATTGTTTAAAATCTCAATAGAACTCTTCATTGGTTGTATAAATAGTCTTGCTAAATATAAGCCAATCAATAGCATTACAATAAAAAATATAGAACTATATATTGCTATATTTTTATATATTTTATATAACATTTTATTATCTTTAGGTATCTCTATTAAAAGGTATTTTGCACCTAAGTAGTAGTCACTTAAAGTCTCAACATAGATGGCATACTCTTTATTAAAGTATAATGTAGCTTCTAAGTTAATATATTTACTATTGAGTGTCGAAAAAATTTCTCTGTACTCAAGGTCATATATAGCACTTTTAAATCTATTGTCTCTAGGATATCTACTATAATTTGGATAGTGGCTATGTAACCATTTTAATCTTCTAATCTGAAGTGTAGCAAAATCTTGCATAATGCTTTTATACTCTAGTTTTACTCTATCTATGTTAGAGTTATAATATATTACTGATATTGTAAATATTATCGTTATTACAAATGTAATGTAAATAGAGATAAATCTATATAGTGACTTCTTTTCACTACTTGGCAATATATCTATACCCTCTTTTCTTAATACTCTCTATACTATCTTTGCCAAGTATTTTTCTCAGATTCTTAATATATGTTCTTAAAGAGCTGTCACTTGGTGTCTCGTTGTAGTCCCATAATTCATTAAATATATAATCATGAGACAATATATCCTCTTTGCATCTTACTAAAAGGTTAAGTAATCTACTCTCCTTATTGCTAAGTTTGAATCTATTATTACCTATTGTAACTTCGCCTATTTTACTATTAAAGAAAACTCCTTTTGCTATCTCATTTTTACTACTATTAACTCCATATCTTTTTAAAATAGCCTCTATTCTAATATATAACTCTTCTAGCACAAAAGGTTTTTTTATATAATCTTCTGCGCCACTCTTAAATCCCTCTTTAATATCTATTAAAGTATCTTTTGCAGTTAAAAAAATTGCTGGAGTTTTTACTCCAAACTCTCTAGCACTCTTTAAAACTGAGAAACCATCTAAAGATGGGACATTAACATCTAGTATCAGTAGGTCATACCTATTTTCATATAGTAAAGATTCGGCTTCATAACCGTCAAGTGTAGTTTCAACTAAAAAATCATTATCTTCAAAAAACTCTACTAAAGTCTCGTTTAATGTTGGATCATCTTCTAAAATAAATATTTTATGCTTAGACATTTTAACTCCTCTAGCTACTTTCGTATTAAAAAACTCAGGTTATCCATGATAATTGTTCTATAGCCTGTAGGTATAATCTGAGTTAAACTATATACAATTATAGCAAACTAATTTTGGTTCCTTCTAAAAATAGTAGCTCTTACTTCTTAATAGAACTTAGATCCAGATAAGATTATTAATTTAGCTATCTGGAGGAGCAGTAGACTATTTTGCTACTTTTCCTAAATCCCACATTGGCATAAATATACCAAGAGCTAGCAGTAACACTAAACCTGCTATCATTGCTATCATTATAGGTTCAATATATGCAGATAAATTATCTATTAGATATTGAAACTTCATATTATAGCTCTCAGATACTTTGTCTAGCATACTATCAAGTTGTCCACTACTTTCACCTGCTCGTATCATTTGTAGTGTCATATTTTCAAATAGTTCAGTCTGATTTAATGCCTCAGATAGAGAGACACCTCTAGATATATTTGCATTAATACTCTCTAATTTTTTTCTAATATATAAATTATCAACTACACCAATTGATGTCTCAAGTGCTTCAGATATTGGTATTCCAGCCTTTACTAAAGAGCCAAATACTAGTGTATAGTTATATATATTAGATAGATATACCAATTTACCAATAAGGTAAAATTTGGGATGTGCTAAAATTCTATCTACACTATAATTATAATCTCTATTATTTTTGTAGTAGTGTTTATGTAGGAATACTACTACCATTATAAATATTATAATTAAATAGCCATAGCTACTAAAAAAACTCTCTGCAGATAGTAACACTTTTGTTGCAACAGGTAGGTCTCCTCCTAGCTCTTCAAAAATTTGCCTAAATTTAGGTACAACAGCCATAATAACTGTAACAAAGGCTATTACTAAAGATATTACAACCATAACGGGATATCTCATAGCTTTTTTGAATTTATTTTTATTATCTCTAATACTCTCTAGAATATCTGCTAATTTATGGTAACTCTCGGGAAAGTTACCAGTTTTTTCACCTAGTTTTGTCATAGCAATAACAATATGTCCCATCTGCTCATAATATATATTTAGTGCTTGTGACATACTTTTACCTGCATTTATATCGTTTGCTATAGATGCAAGTATATCTTTTAGTGTTTTATTTGTTGTATTTTTTGATATATCTTCTAATACATCATGTATAGGTATTCCAGCTTCTGTCATTACCGCAGTTTGTCTTATAAAAGATATTTTATCATCTATGCTAAGCTTTTGTTTAAAGATAGTCTCAAAACTCTTTGAAAAACCACTAAAACTATCTGCAATTGGTTCAGAAGTTTTAACAGTTGATATTACTACAATATTACTCTTCTCTTGTTTAACCAACTTAGAGGCTTCAAATTGATTATTTGCTTTAACAACTTTTGTCTCTCTTTTTCCTCTAAAAATATAAGTTACTTTAAAATACATAGACTATAACCTTGCAACTCTAAATATCTCATCTATCGTTGTAACACCACTTAAAGCTTTACTGACACCATCGCTAAACATTGGTACAAACCCTTCTATGTTAGCTTGTTTCTCTATCTCCTCTTTTGATGCTTCAGCAGCTATCATTCTAGATATAACATTACTAACTGTTAAAACTTCTGAAATCATCTCTCTTCCTAAGTAGCCAGTTTGAAAACACTCTCTACAGCCTTCCCCTTTATAAAACTTAATATCTACCCCCTCATTAATGTATGGAGATACACTATATAAAAGATTGGCGCTAATTTTTGTCTCTTTTTTACAATAGGGACATATTTTTCTTACTAGCCTTTGTGCCTGTATTGCGACTAAAGACCCACTAACCAAGTATGATTCAATACCCATATCTATCATTCTAAATATAGAAGATATGGCATCATTAGTATGTAGTGTAGATAGAACTAAGTGTCCTGTCATTGCGGCTTGTATAGCAATTCTTAGTGTCTCATTATCTCTAATCTCTCCAATCATTATTTTATCTGGATCTTGCCTTAATATAGATCTAAGAGCACTAGCAAATGATAGTCCAGCTGAGTTATTAACTTGAACTTGCTGAATACCACCCATCTGGTACTCAACAGGGTCTTCTACAGTAATTGTCTTATCTTTAACACTCTTGATTGCATTAAGTGCACCATAAAGTGTTGTTGTCTTACCACTTCCAGTTGGTCCAGTAACTAAGACAATTCCATAAGGTGCCTTAATTGCTGAATTAAAATTATTAAAACTAATATCACTCATACCCATATCTTCTAAGGCAATTAGAGCTTTAGATTTATCTAAAATTCTCATTACAATAGATTCGCCAAGTAGAGTTGGAAGTGTAGATACCCTAAAGTCATAAGGTTTATCGAGTACAGTAGTACCAAATCTACCATCTTGAGGTTTTCTTTTCTCTGCTATATCTAATTTTGCTAAAAGTTTAACTCTTGAAGCTAATGGATTAAATATTATCTTATCAAATAGAAATACTTGCTGCAACATGCCATCTACTCTATTTCTTACAATAGTATTTTTTTCACTAGCTTCAATATGGATATCACTAGCTCTACTAACAATTGAGTTTCTTAAAATTAACTCAATCAATTTAAGAACAGCAGGTGATTCCTCCTCATCACTATCTGAGCTACTATTTAAATCTTTTTTAATATCTTCTACATATACCTTTAAACTCTCATATGTCTCAATTTGTAGTAGTTTATCTTTAATATCAGAAAATCTTGATATTGCAACTTTTAATATCTTTTTATTAAATCGCCTAGATATAAGATCCTGAGCCGCTAAATCAAGAGGGTCAGAAAATATGACAAGAATATGAAACTCATTCTCCTCAACAATAATTATTTTATTTTTTATTAATAGAGATATTGGTACTTTATCTAATAGTGAGATATCAATCTCTTTATTATTAAGGTCAATATACTCTATATGCAATTTATCTGCTATATATCTATAACAATCTATTACATCAATATCTTCTCTATCTAGTTTGTCAATATCGGTAAATTTTAAATCTCCATCTTTTAACTCTTGTATAAAATAGTTGTAGAGATTATCTTTTTCTATAAGGTTTGCCTCTAGTAATCTACCTAAATTAAGTACTTTATTTGGATTGGTAGATACATAGTTAATTAAAGCCTCTTTACTGATTAAACCATTAATAATTAAATACTCTATATATCTATTCATTTTTTACTTTAATCTATACTTTTACCATGTCTTAACTTATTTAATAGTTTTTTAGCTTTAAGTGAGTTTGTCTCATCATAGAATGATTGTAAAACCTTTATAGCATCTACTCTATCACCTTGTTTTGCCCTAGATTTTGCAAATATAAGCCAGCTATCCTCAAGATCTCCATCTATATTATTAGTATTAACTGCCCAATCTTCAGACTTTTTATAGTTACCTTTTTTATAATAGTATTTAGCAATTTCTAGAGAATCATTTGGATCTTGTGAATCTTTAAAATTATCCTCTAACTCTTTAATATGCTCTCTATCATTAATATCTTGAGTTGCATTAGTTGGTAGTAGTATATCTCCATATTTCTTTTTTAACTCTTGCTTATCTTTATTGCTAAAACCAATTACTCTAATCTCTTGATCGGGGATATTAGTTTTTACTATAGTCGCTTTAGTTATATCTATACTACCATTACTCCTCTGAGTAGAAATTAAGGCATTAACATTACTATCTAAACTATTTTTTTCTATTATAATTGATGGTTGAGAATTTTTTGTTATATTTGTATTATTACTATTATTTAAACTACTATTAACTATACTTACTGGTGTAATAGCTTTTTTATTTAAATATGTATTAACGGCAGTCGCTACACCTGCAACTAATAATATAGAGAGTGCCGAAATATAAATAACTCTCTTTAATTTAGCTCTCTTATATTTACGCCATTTCTTCTCTAGTTCTGGAATATTATACATCTATAGCTCCTATCGCAATTGCTGCCATTTCAATAAATTTATGAGAAAACATATTAGTACTAAATTGTGATGGGTCATGTTTCTCATAGTACTGATATATCTCAAAAGTTGTATACATTAATTTACCACATGCTCTAAAATTCCCATTAGTACATTTATGTATAAAGTCAATATGTTTTTGTTTAATTAAGTTTGCAATTTCAAATTGGTTGTATTTTAAGAGTCTTTGATGTATATAAGTTTTAAGCTCATCTTTTGTAGCATTTTTAAGTTCAATACTCCCCCATATTCTTGTCTGAAAATGAGATTTTGCTATTATATCTTCATCTGTTGTTTTATGCACTGCTATTACAAATCTTAATACACCAGTATCAGAGAGAATTCTAATTTGTTCTAAAATTTTTTTAGGATATAGCTGTGCCTCATCTAATAAAATAATAATCTCCCTTTGACCCTTAATAACCTTACAAAATTCAACAAAAGTATTAAAATCTACCTTTGTATTTTTAGGCATAGGTTTTTGAATTAGAATATCAAATAGCCTTCTAAAAAACTCCTCTTCATCTAAAAGTGGAGAGTTTATATAGTGTAGCTCTTTTTGATACTTTTTTTTATCATATAGTCTACTAAGTAGTAGGCTTTTTCCAGTACCTGGTTCTCCATATAGTAACATAAGCTTAAAAGGTTTCTCAAAAGCTTGCTCTAGCTCTTCGTAGGCAGAAATAGCACTTGGTAACTCAATATAAGTATCTAGATTAATCTCATCTATGAAAGACTCTTTTGCTGTATCGAAATAACTCATCTGTTAATACTCCTATATCCTAGTTTTTTAAGAGAAATATGACTCCTACCATTAGTAATTCTTGGAGTTATTATTAAAACTAACTCCTCAGTTTTAGATATCTTTCTCTCTCTTTTGAAAGCCTCTCCAAATATTGGTATATCACCAAGTAGAGGCACTTTACTATTTACACTACTTGTTGCTGTCGATATTAATCCACCAAGTATTGCATGTTTACCATTTTTAACTTTAATAACTGTTGATATCTGTCTTCTAATTAAATCTGGTGGCATTGTTCGAGCTCCTTCTGTACCAATAGGACCATCTGTTTCACTAATAGATGGATTAATCTTTAATGTAATCATACCACGTTTATCAATTTCTGGTGTAATATCTAACAATACACCAGCAAAAACAGAGTCAATTCTAGTAGAACTTGTCTCTTTACCATCTTTTGTAGTACTTGTTGATGTAGTTTTATAAAATAGCTCTTTACCAACACTAATAAGTGCTGGCTGATTATTTAGTGTCATTATTTTAGGATTAGAGACTGTTTTTACATTACCTTGTGTTTTTAAGAATTTAATTAAATCATCTATTATTCTAGCACCCCTAGCATCAAATAGAGTTGCACTACTTGGTCTTGTTCCTTCAGCAAACTCTGCATCTGTTATTTTTCCATCTTCACTCTTCCATGATGACATATTTTTTTGACTCATTGCTAAAGTACTAATAGTAAAGTTTTGCATACCATATAGTTGAGACCAGTCTATTCCTGTTCTTTTATCATTATTTAAGGTTACAGATAATATTTTAACATCTATCATAACCTGAGATTTTATCTGTTTTGCTAAAGCTCTAATATAGTGTCCAACCTTCTCTATCTGATCTGGTGTACCAGTTACTGTAATTAGTCCAGCTTCAGCATCAACAATTGGCTCTAAAGGGTTAAACTGCCAACTATGTCCTTTATTGTCAATCCATACACCATTTTTTTTAGTAAAATGCATACTTCCATCGCCAGATGTTACTAAAACTCTATGAATCTCACCTTTAAGTTTATTCCAGAAATCAAATTTATCATCACTAGTAATACTTATTCCACTTTTTGAAGATGTACCTTTTTTATCTCTACCAGCATTTGCGATATTAATATTAGCACTACTACTACCAACTCTACTACTAGATATATAGTGTACTTTAAATGTTCTAGTTGTTAAATAAGATATCTCTAACTTATTATTTTTAAGTTTATAGCTTAAACCATTGTCGCTTAGTAGTGTATTTAAAAATTTATTTAAAGATGAGTTTTTTAATTTAATATAGTAGAGTTTCTTATTTAATCTCTCTTGAGCTATTGCATCTTTTACAACTACACTAAGTTCACAACTATCAGCTAAGCTATCTAGTGCTTCAGAGATAGATATCTCTTTTTGAATAGTAACTGAAAAGTTCTGTTTCTCGCAGACATTTGCATTCATTATTGATATTGACAGTAATAAAGATGATGTTATAATAAAAAATTTATTCATAATTTACCTATCTATTAAAATATTTACTTTGTTAATTCTCTTTTTAAAAAAGATCAATTGCTTTTTACTCTTAGATTCCAAATATACTGAGTCATCCATAATATCAATTAATTTATAGCCTTCTATCTCTTCACTCTCTTTTAACCAATGTTTATTAATGTATGCACTATCATTTACAATGGCAGTTAATGTTAATTGAGTATAGTTATTATCTATAGCTATATTTGTATTATTACCATCTTCCATAGAGCTATTAGACTCTTTAATAAAGATCTTCTTTATCGGAGAGTCTAATGATATAAATTGAGATTTTGTCATATTGCTATCTCTATTTTGATTAATTTTATTAATCATTGTATCGATCTCATCTCCAAATACAACTGTAACTTGTATATATAGAATTATAAATAGTACTCTCTTTCTCATTGTTTAATACCCCAAACTGTAAAGTTTATATCAGCAATAGGATTATTACTAGATGACTTAAGTTTAAGCATAGAAACATTTGCAACTAATTTAGTTCTCTCTAAATCATTTACAAACGATAATATCTCTCCAAACTCCCCTTTGCATTTAATATATACATCCATAACTTTTCCAAAGCTATCATTTTGGTCATATACTCTATTTTCAATATTATATAGTTTCAAATTATTATCTTCAGCTTTTGTTGTAATATTATGTAAGAAAATAGACCAGTTGACATTATTGTATAAAACAGAAGTTAATTTTCTTGATGCTCCATCCAATTTAGACAATTTCGCTCTATTGGTATTAAGTTCTGATTTCTTGTTAATTATTTTTTTATTTAGCTCTTTTATTGTATAGTTTTTATCACCATTAATAGTTATAGAGTCTAAATAGCTATTAGCTAAATCTATATTATTATGCAACTTTACATTTTTACTTTTCTGTCTCTCTTTGTAGTCGTATGATATATCAGATATAAGATTATAGAGTAGATAGCCAATTAATAGAGCTACAAGTATAATCATAATCCATGCTTCACTAGGCTTTTTACTATAGTAGTAGTTATCTAATCTATCTAAAAAATTCATACATTCTCCTTAAAGATTATATCAAGAGTACCTTCATACATTTTATCTTTTTTTCTGTATATAATCTCTTTAATATTTATTTTATCTATATTTTCTCTAAAGTAATTTGTTAATTCATTTACAAAAGCTGTAATACTCTTCTCCTTTTCAGCATCTATTTCTATAGTATATAAATTATTAATAACTCTAATTTCTTTACTTTTAATATCATATTTTTTAAATATATTTGTAATCTCTGCTAATTTTTCGGAGCGTAATTTATAGTTAAATTTCTTACTATAAACTTTTGCAAGCTCACTCTTTTTATATCTAAAAAGTTTACTTGTTTTCTCTGCCTCTTTCTCTAATATCTTTAAATCTTCTCTTCTCTTCTTTATATTTTTTTTGTATATATTTGCACTTCTAGTAAGTTTATACTCTTTTTGTTGCAAAATAATATTTTGACCCTTTAGTGTAATTCCAATAAAGTAGCTATATACTATAGGTATCATAAATAGGGCAATTGTTAAAATAAAACCTAAAATCAATTTACTTGCAATTCGTTGAGTAAATGGTTTGGGCTTAGGATATGGTGTTAAATTTGGTATATCTAAGGTAGCTCTTTCAAGTTGATTAGCGCTCAAGTACATTAAGTAGTGAAAAGGACTTATATTACTACTAGGTTCCATTGCTTCATAAATAGAGGAGAGAGTATTTGAGTTTGAATTCAGATAACTTTTTACATAAGACTCAACCCCATCAAGATATCCCCAGCTAAAATCAATATATATTTTATCTACCTTTTTTATATCATAAGCTCTTTTTACATATATATCAACTTCATTTATAGATAAGAAACACTCATTCATTATCTTAATAATAGTCTCTCTATATAGTTCATTGCTATGCTTTAGCCCACTATCTTTTAATATGGTAACAAACTTATCTCTGCTTACTTTAGTATCTTGCATAATCTCTACAAATCTATTGTATATGTTTTCTAAAGAGTACTTAATAGACTTAGAGTATATATACTCACCTTTATGGTAGAAAGTAATAGTTGTATCATGGTTATCAAAGAAAATAAACATATCTGTTAAACTACTATCAAGTAGTTTCTCTTGATATAAAGATTTATAAAGTAGTGGAGCTGGCACTATATAATCAATATATTTAACTTTTTTTAGTATGGGCTCTACTCTATCTTTTAGAGCATTAGTATCGTTAATAATTGCTTGGTACTTAGTTTTATCTTTATTGAGTGAAGTTTTTATAGCAGATATTGAGTACTCAACTGAAGGGTCAAGACGTAAATCTTCATACACCTTGTCTGCTATTATTTCATCTAAGTGTTCATCTGGTAAATTAGAGCTAAGCTCTACAGGATCTATTATTAAATCTTTATTATCAACATAAGATATTAAAATATCATTTTTAGATCTTTTGATTTTAGTTGATAGATAGAATTTACTCTTATCTACTTTATAGACAAGAGAGTTATAGCTATCTATCGTTACAAAACCTTTACTACTTTTCACAGCTAAATCCTATCTAATAATATTAATCTTAAAACTAAATTCTTATAATAATCATACTAAATTAAATTATATATGTTTTAATATTAAAACAGACTTAAAGAGATAATTTTTTTTATATAGAACGATTAAATAGCATTTATATGAAAAAAAAACTTAAAATATATACCCTAAATCCTCTAAAAAACTTTTATTTCTGCTCCATCCTTTTCTAACAATTACATTTAAATCTAGGTATATTTTTTTGCCACTAAACTCTTCCATTTGCTCTCTTGCATACTTTCCTACTCGTTTAATACTTTGTGCTCCTTTACCTATAATCATACGCTTTTGTGTATCTTTTTCTACAACTATAGATGCAGTTACAACATCTAAATTATCCTTCTCATCCACTTTATCTATAAAAACATCACTCTCGTATGGTATCTCATCGCTAAGTTTTTCAAATATAGCTTCTCTGATTAACTCTTTATATATATCTCTTATATTCTCTGTAGTTAGTAGCTCACTATCGTAAAGCCAAGGATGCTCTGGCAGATACTTACTTATCTCAGATAAAAGCATATCTTTTGTTACACCACCTCTCTTTACAGAGAATGGGATAATAGCTTTAAATTCACTCGAGAATTCACTATACTCTTGCAACTTCTGTAAAACTCTTTTATTGTCGGCTCTATCAACTTTTGTTAGTAGTATAATATGTGGTATATCTTTTCTCTTTCTCATCTCTAAAAAATCTTTATAGTGTTCTACAGAGTCAGTAACTGGTGCTAAAAATATATGTAGATCACTATCACCTAGAGCTTTCATTGCCTCTTCTAGCATAAATTGGTTAAGTAGTTTCTCTTTTCTATGAATTCCTGGAGTATCAACAAATACAACCTGAGACTCTTTATGCATAACTATAATATTCATTCTCTTTCTAGTAGCTTGCGCCTTTTTAGAGACCATAGCAAGTTTATACTCGCTTAAGAAGTTAAGTAGAGTACTCTTACCAGCATTAGGGCGTCCTACAACGGCTACAAAGCCACATTTTTGACTACTCATTATAGTATATACCTTGTTGTATCTTCGCTATCTACAAGCTCTTCTAGCTTCTCATCTACAAGCTCTTTAGTAACCTCTACTTTACCATTTAGAGTATCTGCTTCAAAGCTAATATCTTCTAATATTCTCTCCATTACAGTATGTAGTCTTCTAGCACCAATATCTTCTGTCTTCTCATTTGCTAAAAAGCTATACTTTGCAATAGCTTGTAGCGTATCTTCTCTAAAAGTTAGCTCTACATCTTCTACTTTTAATAGTGCTTGATACTGCTTAATTAAAGAGTTCTTAGGCTCTGTTAAAATTCTATATAGTGTCTCTTGTGTTAAGCTATCTAGCTCTACACGAAGAGGAAAACGACCTTGAAGCTCTGGAATTAAATCACTTGGTTTACTTAAGTGGAAAGCACCAGCTGCTATAAATAGTATATGGTCAGTCTCTAGCTGTCCAACACTAGTTTTTACGCTACTACCCTCTACAATTGGTAATAGGTCTCTTTGTACGCCCTCTTTACTTGGATCTTGTCTTGAGTTTGAGTTTGCAGATACTGCAACTTTATCTATTTCGTCGATAAAAATAATACCACCACTTTGTGCTTTTAATAAAGCTTTTTGTTTCATATCTTCTTCATTAAAGAGTTCATTTTGTGCTTCATACTCTAGTAGTTTTTTTGCATCTTTTACACTTACCTCTTTTTTCTTCTTTTTATTCATACCACCAATTACTTTTATAATAGACTCTTGCACCTCTGCCATCTCTGGTGGTACATTACCAGCAGAAGATACATCTATAGCTCTGCCACTAACTTCTATCTCAATTTTTAAGTGATCAAGTTTACCACTAGCTAACTGCTCTTGTTTTTTTGCAAAAGCCCTGTCATAATCTGCTAACTTCTCTTCGCTAGCACCAGTTGGAAGTTTTGGCAGAAGCTTTTCTATAATTTTATTCTCTATATAAGCCTCTATCTTCTCTTTATTGTTAGCAGCTTCCTCTTTTTTGGTAATAGATAGTGACTCTAAAGCTAAATCTCTAACCATAGACTCTACATCTCTACCTACAAAACCAACCTCTGTATATTTACTAGCTTCTACTTTTATAAATGGTAAATTCATCATTTTAGCTAAGCGTCTTGCAATCTCAGTTTTACCAACACCAGTATTACCAATCATTAATATATTTTTAGGTGTTACTTCATTTGCCATTTGTGGCTCTAACTGCATTCTTCTCCATCTATTTCTAAGTGCAATTGCAATTACTTTTTTTGCATTTGCTTGTCCAATTACATACTTATCTAAATACTCTACAATCTCTTTTGGTGTCATACTACTACTGTTCACTACTTTAACTCCAGTGTTTTAATATTTGTATTTGTATATATACATAGCTCTCCAGCAACCTGAAGGCTCTCTTTTACTAACTCTAGTGGATCTAAGTTACTATGCTTTTTTAGTGCTCTTGCAGCTGATATTGCAAAGTTTCCACCACTTCCAATAGATGCCAACTCTCCATCTTCTGGCTCTACAACATCACCTGTTCCACTAAGTATAAATATATGTTTTTTATTAAGAACTAACATCATAGCCTCTAACTGTCTTAAGTGTTTGTCCCCTCGCCACTGCTTAGCAAACTCTATTACAGACTTTAGTAAGTCCCCTCTTTTTTCACTTAGTATTACTTCGAACATATCAAAGAGCCTAAAAGCATCTGCTGTACTACCTGCAAACCCTGCTAAAATCTCTCCATTGTGTAAGGTTCTAATTTTTGTAGCATTACCTTTTAAAATAGTATTTCCAAAAGTTACTTGCCCATCTCCTCCAATAACTGCACATTCGTTACTTTTATATGCTAGTATGGTAGTTGCATCAAACATTACTTAACACCAACTATATTTACTTTTAAAGTTGCATGAATACCATGACCTAATTTAATATCTATATCGTGTAATCCTTCGCTCTTAATAGCCTTTTTTAAAGATATAGATTTTTTATCAATATCTATACTCCATTGACTATTTAACTCATCTGCTATATTTGTATTAGTAACTGAACCTTTAATCCCAACAGGTGCTTGCTCTCGCTCTATTTTTAAAGTCTCTTTTTCTATTTTTTCTTTATAGTCATTTAATCTCTTTAACTCTGCTTCTAATTTAGCTTTATCTTTAGCTTTTTGCTCTTCCCACCCTTTAACAACTTCAGGAGTTGCAAGTTTTGCTAAACCTTTATTTATTAAAAAATTTTGTCCATACCCATCTTTAACTTCTTTTATCTCTCCAGCTTTGCCTAAACTTTTTACATCTTTTATTAATAAAACTCTCATACTTTTTCCTTTATTTAATATTAGTTATAGTATTTTATCTAAAAATATTCAAAAGGTTATTGATGTTTATAGAATTTAGTATAGATAATTTAAAAGATTTTCCAAATAAGTTAGAAAAACTACTTAACAATCAAAAAGAGCAGATAGACAAAATTGCAAAAGAGGCAACAAACTATAATGAGTCTATTAAAAAATTAGAAGATTTAGATGAAGAGCTAGAGAGATTCTTTACTCCACTTTCTCATTTAAATAGTGTATTAAACTCTAAAGAGACTCAAGAGGCATATGAGAACTCAATTCCGCTACTCTCTAAATTTAGTAGCTATATATCTTCGCATAATGAGCTTTATGAGAAGATAAAGTCTATTGTTGATAGTAACGATTTAGAAAAAAGGGTACTAAAACTTCTAAAAAGAGATTTTCTACTATCTGGAGCAGAGTTAAATAGAGAGAATAAAGAGAAACTAGAAGAGATAAATTTAAAACTTAGCGAATTAAGTAATAACTTTAGTCAAAATTTACTAGATGCAACTAAAGAGTTCGAACTAATAGTTACAGACCCAAAAGATTTAGAAGGTATGCCAAAGAACGAACTAGAACAAGCAAAAATAGAAGAGAATGGAGAGCTTAAATATAAATTTACACTACAAATTCCTAGTTTTTTAGCCTATATGACATATGGTATCAATAGAGAGTTTAGAGAGAAACTTTATAAAGCATATAATACAAGAGCCCCTCAAAATCAAGAGGTAATAGAGCAAATTTTAGAGTTAAAGTATAAAAAATCTAAGATACTTGGTTTTAAATCTTACTCGCACTATGCACTAGAAACACGAGATGCAAGTAGTTGCGAAGATGTAATAGGGTTTCTAGAAGAGCTTTTACAATTGTCTAAAAATCAGGCTAAAAAAGAGGTATCTGAGTTAGAAGAGTTTGCAAATAAGTTAGATGGCATTGAAAAGCTAGAGTCATATGATGTAGCATACTATAGCCAAAAATTCAAAAGAGAGAAGTTTAATTATGAAGAGTCAGATACCAAGCCATATTTTGAGCTTAATAACACACTAAATGGAATGTTAAATTTAGTATCTAAACTCTTTAGTGTAGAGTTTAAAGAGGTAGATGTTAAAACTTGGCATAGTGATGTAAAAGTTTATGATATTTCAAACAATAATAAACCATTTGCAAGAATCTATTTCGATCTAGAAGCTAGAGATACAAAAAGAGGTGGAGCGTGGATGCACAATTGGCAAGGACACTTTGTAGATAGTTGTGGTCAAGAGAACTTAGCATCTGCATTTGTAGTTTGTAACTTTGCACCATCTTCTAAAGATTTGCCATCTCTTTTAAGACATGACGATGTAGTAACTCTATTTCATGAGATGGGTCATGCTATACACCATCTATTTAGTAAAGTTCCACAAAGACATATCAGTGGTATAGAGGGAGTTGCATGGGATGTTGTAGAGTTTCCATCACAATTTTTAGAGAACTTCGCATACGAGAAGCAAATAGTAAAAGAGTTTGGCTACCACCATAAGACAAGAGAACCAATATCAGACGAGCTCCTTACAAAGATAAAGAGAAGTAAAAACTTTCAAGCAGCAACAGGTATTCTAAGACAGCTAGAGTTTTCTCTATTTGATTTTAAACTACATCAAAAACTATATAAAGGCTTCGAAATTTCTAAATTATTAGATACAATTAGAGAAGAGACATCAATTATTAAGCCACCAAGTTATGTTAAATTTGAGCATGGCTTTGCACATATCTTTGCAGGTGGATATGCTGCAGGTTACTATAGCTATAAATGGGCAGAAGTTTTTAGTGCTGATGCATTTTTTGCTTGCTTAGAAGATGGTAACTTTAACCTACAAAAAGCTAAAGAGTATAAAGAGAATATCTTAGAGAAAGGCGCAACTAAAGAGATGAGTACACTATATAAAGAGTGGCTAGGTAATAGACCAAATAGTAAGTCGCTAATTAAACTTTACGAGATAGAAGATGCAAAAAGTTAATGACTTTTGGTTGCTTGTAGGTTTATCTATTGCTATAATAGCAATACTTATATTAGGGGTATATACTAGCCCAACATATGCACAAAAGATTCAACTATTTAACTCTATTATCTATTTTTTAGCAGTTCTATTTATAGCCTCAGTTACACTTGTTGTACTTTGGCATGGATTTAAAGAGTTTGGTATTATGTTAGCAATAATATTAGCAATGATTATATCACTACTAGGAGTAAAAGCTGGATTAGTAGCAGTGCTAATGACATATATAGTATGGGGTTTTGCCTTCACTATAGAGCTTCTATTAGCGCATAATGGTGTTAAAAGTGCAATAAATTGGTTTAAAAAACACTACAGTATAAAAGCTTTTGAGATTGAGTATAAAATATTCTATCCAATGATGCTAATAATGTACCTACTACTAGAGATAATCCCAAGCTACATATACAAAGAACCACTACTAGACTTCAACCCAAAAGCTCTCTATAAAGCAATGCAAAACGAGTTACGAAAATAGATATTAAAGTTATTTACTTAGCTAGATAATAAAGAAAAGATACTAGCACTATATTATAGGTTATCTTAGGCAAAGCATTAACCATGGCACGGCTCGATGTGGAAGAACCAATAATTGTGCAGGTACAATGCGAGGCGAAGCAGGAGATTTTTTAGGTTGAAGATAGAGATTTTATTATATACTTAGTCAAACTAGATACAATATTAGTAAAATATATAGCAAAAGGTGGTGGTTATGCTAAAAAAATTTATTTGGTTTTTTGGTGCGTTGGGGCTTTTGGGTGTGGTGTTTTTGCTCTATCTTACTACTGTGCCAAAGAGCGATGCACCGTCCTTTGCCAAGAGCTTGCCAAGTAGCTTTTTTGCT
>CAMZLH010000054.1 GCA_947311565.1 uncultured Nitratifractor sp. | reverse complement strand
TTTTTATAAAACTATCGCTATTATTTGTGCAATTTACACAAATATACGCATTTAAATTGCATATTGGGTTAAATTTATCTATAAAAAATTCAATAAACTCTTTTAGTTGATCTTTTGCTTTTTTTCTATTTCGACTAATTGGTTTTAATCGAGGTTGGCAACTTTTTAACTCTATAAAATGAATATTATTTTCACAAATAAGCATGCAATCACATCTTTTTGGATCTGAAGAACCTAGCATACATGAATCAACTGCAATAAAATTTATATCCAAAGATTTAGAATTTATTACCTTAAAATCACCACTATTTTTTACAATATAACATCTCTTTTTTATAGGATGATCACAAATTTCAAAATAGTCTCTATTGATAATTTTTAAACACTTATCCTTGTTGATATGAGGATACTCAACTTTTAGATTTTCTATCATTGTTTATATTCTCTATAGATTTCCATAAGCTCTTCAAATTGTGTATCTACTTCATCACTAACATCATCTATAATATTATCACTAATCAATCCTCTTTTGCTAACAATACTCTTTGCAATGCCATCTTTTAAGAAGTAAGCTCTAAAACTATCTGAATTAATCCACTGCTCCTCTTTTATAAGCTCTTCTACCTGCTCTTTTGCTTTATTGTTTAAATTACCAACTTTGTGTGCAAAGATTAAATTATTAAGAGTAGATAAAACATAAGGGCTGTGTGTCATTAAAAATAGATTACTGTTTTCGCTTTTTACTTGCTCTATAATAAATTTAACAACTTCATCTTGAGCCTTTGGAAATAGATTTTGCTCTGGCTCTTCTATAACAATACCTCTATATTTTTTAGCAAAATATTTTGCTGTTAAAAGCATAGGAATTGCTGATTGTATTCCACTTGAACTATGGCTTAATTTTAAATAGTTATTTTTGTCATAATATACTTTATCTGTCCCATCAAATTGATATTTAACATTTAAAGCTTCTACCTCTTTTATCTCTTTTCTTGCATACTCATACTCACTTGCAAAGTCTAATAAAAAGTCAGGCAGAGGAACTTTGTATCTAACTAAGCTATTTATTGATTCATTTAAAATTGATAATATATTTCTTTCTGCTGGAATGTATCTATTTTCTAAAGATTGAAGTTTTTTTAATATATTTTCATAGATTTTACTATCAAATACTTGATCAATTATTTTCTTTTCACTTAAATTAAGAGATTTTTGCATTATATCTAAAATTGATAATTCTTCTAAATCTAAATAATTTTCAGTTAAATTATTTTCAATATCAATTATATTATTTGAATATATAAATTTGTATAACCCCCTATTACAAATATATTCTATATGGCTTTCTTTAGATAAATAATTAATATTAAATCTCTTTAATATATCTTTAAAATTTTCTTCAGCAAGAGGCATAGTATTATAATCATAATATAAATGATAATCAAAGTCTCCTAAATCTGTTATGACAGTTATCAACTTAGCCAACACGCTCTTACCGCTGCCATTTTCTCCAATGAATAGATTAACCTTATTAAGCTCAATATCAATATCTTTTAGTGGTCCAAAGTTTTTTACTATTAATCTATCCATTTTTTGCTCCTAACTATCGCTAATAGAGTCTGCTATCTCCAAGGCTCTTTGTTTTGCCTTCTCTATATCATCATCTAATACAAGTGATACTGCCACTCTTCTGCCTTTGTGGCTTTCGGGTTTGCCAAAAACTCTTACAAAGCTAGTATTGCTAAATGCTCTATTTGGCACATCTATTATTGGGTTTAGGCTCTCACTTTTAGCTTTATATGCTCCACTTGCTCCTGCTCCGTAGAATTTGAAACCTAGTGGTAAGTTTAGCACAGCTCTAAGGTGCAAGGCAAATTCGCTTTGGCTTTGGGTTATTAGAGTTACCATTCCTGTATCGTGTGGTCTTGGGCTTAGTTCGCTAAAGTAAACTTCATCGCCTTTAACAAAAAACTCTACTCCAAAAATTCCTCTGCCTCCTAAGCCGTCTGTTACTGCTTTTGCAATCTCTTGGGCACTCTTTAGTGCCTCTTGGCTCATTGGCATTGGCTGCCACGACAAAATATAGTCTCCATCTTTTTGAACATGCCCAATTGGTTCGCAATATATTGTTTCATTATCGTTTCTTGCAGTTAAAAGTGTAATTTCGTAATCGAATTTTATAAACTCTTCTACTATCAATTCACTCGCGTCACCTCTTGCCTCTTGAGCTATCTCGAAGCTTTTATCTATATCTGCTTCACTTTTTGCAATGCTTTGTCCGTGTCCAGAACTGCTCATTACTGGCTTTATTACGCATGGGAAGCCAATATCAACAGCAGCCTTTTTTAGCTCTTCTAGGCTCTTTACAAACTTATAGTTACTAGTTTTCACCCCAAGCTCTTCGGCTGCAAATACTCTAATATTTTTTCTATTCATTGTTTTGTTTACTGCTTCGGCATTTGGGATAATATTAAAGCCCTCACTCTCTGCTTCAAAGAGTGCTTCTATACTAATTGCTTCAACTTCAGGCAAAACAAAATTTGGTTTATAGTGTCTAATTACACCCAAAAGTGCCTCTGTATCTTGCATATCTACAACCACTGCTTCGTTTGCTACCAAGTGCGCAGGAGCATTTTCATATTTATCTACGGCAATCACTTCAATACCAAGTCGCTGTGCTTCTATAGCGACCTCTTTTCCAAGCTCTCCAGAGCCAAGTAGCATAATAGATGTAGAGTTATCGTTTAATGGGGTTGTAAATTGCATAAAAATACCTTTTATATTTTTAAGGTTATTTTATCTAAAAAAAGTAAATATTTAATGGATTTTGGATTGAATTGAGGGGCAAAGCCCTCAAGGGGTAGAAAACTACAGTCTAGACTCGTATCTTCTAAGCATATAAAGTTTCTTAAGAATCTTTTTACGATTAGCAATTTTCTCTTTTTTACGAGTCTCTGCTGGTTTTTCGAAATGCTGTCTAGCTCTTGCTTCTGTAACGATAAGGTTTCTATCGCACTGGCGCTTAAACTTTCTATAAGCATCATCAAAATTATCTCTTGAACCTACTAAAATTCCTGGCATACAACTCACCCCCTCTCTTCTTAGATTTATCTATATTAGATATTAAGAATTTGCTTGCAATTATACAAATTTTATATTAAAATATAGACAAATATTTTAAAAAGGCTCAAAAAATGTATAAACTATTTAAGAATTGCTATAAAATGGATGAAAAGTGCTACATCTCATATGCCCTTAGTGAAGATATCTTAATGGAACATGCAGCTATAGGAGTGGAAAACTATATTAGAAAAAGGTTTAAAAAGGTAAATATTTTAATAGTTTGTGGAGCAGGAAATAATGGAGCAGATGGCATAGCACTAGCAAGATTACTGCATAAAGATTATAAAGTTTATCTATACTTACCATTTGGAGTAAAATCTAAGATGGCTAAGCTTCAGCTACAAAGAGCTAATGCGATTGGTGTTAAGGTTATATCTAAAGTTAAAAAGGCAGATATCGTTATAGATGCTATTTTTGGGGCTGGTTTAAATAGAGAGTTAAATAGCCAGAGTATAGATATTATAAAAGAGCTAAACAGATTAAAAGCAAAAAAAATTGCTTGTGATATACCTAGTGGAATTAGCGAGAGTGGTGTACCAATGCCTGTAGCATTTAAAGCAGATATAACCTTAACAATGGGTGCTAGACAGCTCTCGTTATATAGTGACTTGTCAAAAGATTATGTAGGTAAAATTAAGGCTATAAATTTAGGAGTCTCTGCAAAGCTTTACGAAGATAGTACAAATTACTTTTTGCTACAAAAAAGAGACTATAAAGCACCTCTAAGGGTCTCTAAAAACTCTAATAAAGGAACTTTTGGACATCTTGCAGTATATGTTGGAGCAAAAGAGGGAGCTGGAATTATAAGTGCAATGGCAGCTACTCGTTTTGGAGCAGGGCTTACTACTTTAATATATCATGAAAAAATTATACACCCTCCACACTTAATGAGTGCAACAAAACTTCCTAAAAAGCTTAATGCAATTGTAATTGGTATGGGACTTGGAGAGTTTTTTGAAGATAGCGCATTAGATGAGGTAGTAGAGTCTAATACTCCAATTGTATTAGATGCAGATGCTCTCTATAAACCAAAGCTTTTAGCAATTATTGAGCAAAAAAGAGAGATTGTTATTACACCTCACCCAAAAGAGTTTAGTGCTATTTTAAAGATTTTAGAGAATAGAGATATAAGTGTTATAGATATTCAAAAAAGTAGATTAGAGTTAGCGAAAAATTTTAGCCTTAAGTACCCAAATGTAACTTTGCTTTTAAAGGGTGCAAATACTCTTATTGCAAAAAATGGTAAGGTTTATATAAATAATAAAGGCAGTAATATTTTATCAAAAGGTGGAAGTGGAGATGTTTTAAGTGGATTAATAGCTGCCCTTTTAGCTCAAAATTATAGTGCTTTAGATGCAGCTATTAATGGCTCTTTGGCACTTACTTTAAACTCTAAAAAGTATAGTGGTGCAAACTACTCTTTGATACCACTAGATATTATAGATTTAGTAGCACAAAAATAGTAATAAGTGTAGTTAAAAAAGGTAAGAATTTATATATATGAGATAACCCAAATAGTGGTCTACCATCTACAAAAATACCAAGTTGTACAGCTGTAATAGCTAGAGCAGCTAATATAAATGATACTAAAGACTCTACTACTATAGTTAAATAGTTGCCACTTTGAAATGCTAATATATAAAAGAGAAGTGCTGCTATGGCTACAACTGCATGTTGTATCATTATAGCGCTATTGCTTTTTTCCTCTTTTTTGTGAACTCTCGCTATTTTAAAGTATAGCATAATTAATAAAATCGTAATAAACTGCAATATATTACTCCTTCTTATAGTTAGTATAATAAAAATTAAATGACAGTATATCTTGAAAAATTTAAGAGATATGCTATAATTAATTAAAAAGGTAAAAAAGTTGAATTTTATATTTGAAAATGGTTTTTTTGGAACACGAGCGCCACTTTTTATGGATATCACTACACTAATTGTATCTTTATTGCCCCTACTAATTGCATTTGCAATAAATTTTGCAAGAAAAAAAGAGTATAAACTGCACAAATTAGTACAAGTTTATATCTATATATTCTCACTTATAGTAGTTCTATTTTTTGAAATTAGTGTAAGAGTTGCAGGTGGTTTTAAAGGCTATTTAGAGCTAAGTTTAGTTAATAAAAACTACTTTACTTATGTTCTAATTGGGCATATTATTTTATCTGTTTTAATGCTAATTATCTGGAGCTATACTCTATTTAAGGCTAAAACAGATAGATCAAAGCATAGTAGAAATGGATATATTAGTTTTATATTAATATTTTTAACTTCGTTTAGTGGTATTTGGGTATATTTACTATTGTTTGTCTATTGATATGTTTGAGTATATAGAGTATGTAGGTATAGTTGCTTTTGCAATTAGTGGCTTCTTAATAGCTGTTAAGAACTCGCTTGATCTGCTTGGTATTTTGGTATCTACTTTTTTAACTGCACTTGGTGGGGGATTAATTAGAGATACTATTTTACAAACAACTCCATATAGCTTTGGTCATACAACACCTGCTATTTTAATATTGGCTGTAATATTTCTATTAACAGTTTTTAAGCTATATAAAAAAGATTTAGAGAGTAATTTCTTTTTTATACTTAGTGACTCTTTGGGCTTAGTTGCTTTTAGTATAAGTGGTACTAGTTTGGCTATAGAGGCTGGTTTAAATTTAACAGGAGTACTTTCAATTGCATTTATTAGTGGTGTAGGTGGTGGAGTTGTTAGAGATATCATAATTAATGAAGTACCTCAAATATTTAAGAGTGGGTTTTATGGTACTATAACACTAATTGTTGCTCTACTACTATATTCTATATGGGTATTTGGCATTTTAAATTACTATAGTTTAATTTCTATTTTAGTTATTGGTGTTACACTAAGAGTTATAGCCTACTATAAAGATTGGCATATACCAAAATTAGGATAGATATGAGAGTCTCACCAAATAGTCAATGTCCATGTGGTTCAACTAAAAAGTATAAAAAGTGTTGTCAAATATATCATAAAGGTGCAGTTGCTAAAGATGCATTAATACTTATGAAGAGTAGATATAGTGCCTATGCAGTAGGTGATAGCAGTTATATAGTTAAAACTACACATACTCAAAATATTGATTACCAAGAGAATAAGAAGATATGGAGAGATGAGATAGATACCTTTTGTAAAAATGATCACTTTTTAAAGTTGGAGATATTAGAGTTTATAAATGGAGAGCTTGAAGCATTTGTTAAATTTAAAGCTACTTTAGGAAGTGGAGTTATGGTCGAGAGAAGTAGGTTTTTAAAAATCTCTAATAGCTGGTTCTACATAGATGGTGAGTTTGAGTAGATCTATTGACTTAGTGAGGCAAAAGATAAGCTAATTTAGCTCATCTTTTGCTTGTTTAATTACTTCTAGTAGGGCATCTTTATATATATTTAACTCATCTTGGCTTTTTGCTTCAAATCTTGTAACCAATAGAGGTGTGGTATTACTTGCTCTAACTAATCCCCACCCATTTTTAAAGTTTACTCTAACACCATCTACATCTATTATATCATTAATTGTTGGGAAACTACTATCTACATTTGTAAGTAATTCTTTTATCTTATTCATAAGTGTAAACTTATGTTCATCTGTAGTCTCTACCTTCTCTTCATCTGTTGTATAGACTTTTGGTAAAGCCTCTAGCTCTTTATCGAAATCTACACCTTTTTTAATAAGCTCTAGAGCTCTTAGAGTTGCATATATTGCGTCATCGTATCCAAAATATCTATGTTTAAAGAATATATGACCACTAACTTCACATGCTAGATCTGCATTTTCCTCTTTCATTTTAACTTTTAAATTAGAGTGTCCAGTCTTATACATAATAGCTTTAGCACCCATTTTTGTAAGTTCATCATACATAACCTGAGAGCACTTAACCTCTCCTATAACTGTAGGATTAGGTATATCTTTGGCAAATATAATTGCCATCATATCTCCCTTTACATTATTTTTTTGAGTCAATATTGCTACCCTATCTGCGTCACCATCGTAAGCAAAAGCAATATCTGCATCTTTAGCTAGCTGAAGCTCTTTTAAGTCCTTTAAGTTTTTCTCCTCTGATGGATCTGGATGATGATTTGGAAAGTTACCATCGGGCTCTAAAAAGATACCTTCATAGTTTAGTTCTAGTCTATCAAAAATATCTTTTAGTACTACTCCTACTACTCCATTCCCACCATCAACAACAATTTTCTCTTTAAGAGCTTTTAAATCTTTAAATTGATCTACAATATACTCTATATACTCATCTTTAGTATCTATTTTTGTAGAAGTTAAGTTGTCATTAATCTCTAGTTCGCTGTTAGCTAAAATATCATCACCTAAACTATATATATCTTCACCAAAGAATGGCTCTTTATTAATAGTTATTTTAAATCCATTATACTCTGGTGGATTGTGTGATCCTGTTATCATAATAGAGCCATTTATCTCTTTATCTAGGTTTTTTGGTTTATTAAAGTTTGCAAAATAGTTTACAGGTGTAGCTACTAGCCCCATATTTAAAACTTCAC
The DNA here is from genome assembly GCA_947311565.1 of uncultured Nitratifractor sp. Taxonomy (GTDB): domain Bacteria; phylum Campylobacterota; class Campylobacteria; order Campylobacterales; family Sulfurovaceae; genus JAADEQ01. The sequence goes on along the minus strand of CAMZLH010000054.1, from coordinate 29,286 downwards.
ATCCACTCGCATTTAGTCCACTTGTTAAGTAGTCGCATAGTATAGGAGAGTGTAGTCTTGCATCGTAACCAATGGCTACTACTCCACCTAGCTCTTTTATTTTTTTACCCAAAAAATAACCTATCAGCTTTACACTTTGTTTGTTTAACTCTTTTTCAAATACTCCTCTAATATCGTACTCTCTAAATATAGTTTTTGTCATAATCTTCACCTTTTTATATATTATATTACCTCACTAAATAAATATATCAAATATTAATCTATTTACTTAGTGAGTAATAGTAAAAGTATATACACTTTTTCTATTTGGTAAACTTAAAAACATATGATAATAATATAAATTTATTAATATGTGTATATTATGTTTAATAATTTAATAAAATTGTCAATAATACATTATATGGGACTAAAATTTTATTAAAACATTGTATAATAGTGTGAAGTAGCTAAGCATATAAAGGAAAATAATGAAAAATGAGATTCTATTTAAGTGTAATTATAGTAATAATGATGCAAAAAATGAGTTATATTCTAAGATAGTTGAAGAGAGAAATTATATAGGTTATTACAACCTTCCAGAGCAAAATATAGATGAAATTTTAGAGTTTGCAGATGATTTTGACGATAGTATAGAAAATATTGTTGTATTGGGTATAGGTGGCAGTTCACTTGGTGCAAAAGCAATTTATGAGTTTTTAAGACCAGTAAAGAGCTTAAAGAGAAAGCTCTATTTTTTTGAGAGTACAGATCCATTAAATATTGCATCTACTCTCAAAGAGTTAGATATTAATAAAAGTCACTTTTTAATTATCTCTAAATCAGGTTCTACTGTTGAGACAATATCTATCTTTAAATATATATATGCACCAAATCCAGATGCTAATTCATATACATTTATAACAGATAGAGACTCTAATTTAGATAAATTTGCAAAAAGCATAGGATCTAAAAGACTCTATCTACCAAGTAATGTAGGTGGTAGATTCTCTGTTTTATCTCCTGTTGGGCTTATACCTTTGGCTCTTTGTGGTGTAGATATTAAATCTCTACTATCTGGTGCGAAAGATGTTTCAGACTCTTTTTTTAAAAAGCAAGATATATATGAGCCAATAATGAATAAGGCACACTACTATGCTAAACATAGTAGATGTTATATTATTAATTGCACTTTTGCATATACAGAGACATTAAAGTACTTTAGTGAATGGTATGTCCAGTTATGGGGTGAGAGTCTAGGTAAAAAACAAAAAAATGCAGTTTGTAATACTGGTTTAACACCAATTGGCTTGATTGGACCAAAAGATCAACACTCATTTTTACAACTTATTATGGAGGGTAAGACTGATAAAACAGTTACATTTATTAAAGTAGCTAACTTTGAGCATGAGTTATATATTCCACCAATTACACTTAAGCATTTAGAGTCTTTAGATATCTTAAATAATGTCCCTTTTCATAAGTTAATAAATATGCAGAGTGACTCTGTATTAGAGGCTTTAAAAGATACAGAAGATATTCCTCTAGACGAGATCATAATAGATAGAGTAGATGAGAATAGTATAGGTAGTCTAATATACTATTATGAGCTATTAACCTCCTTAGTTGGGCAACTACTAGGTGTAAATACATATGATCAACCTGGTGTAGAGGCTGGAAAAATTATATTAAAAGATAAATTAACTAAGGTATAGTATGAAGATAGAGAACTTAATATATAGTGATAGTAAATGGAGTATAGAGAGTGTTAATACAGATGTAAATATTGTATTTGTTTTTGGTGATAGAGAGGCGATAAAAGAAGAGAGTAGCTATATAGAGTTAAAAAAACTATATCCAAATGCAGATATAGTTGGTTGTAGCTCTAGTGGTAATATCCAAGGAGATAGATTAAGTAGTGCTTCTATAGTTGCTTCAGCAGTTACTTTTAGTAGTGGATATGTCAAAATAAGTACTATGCAAATAGATAGCAATGAAGATCAAGTTAGAGATAGTGCTAAATTGGTAAAAGAGTTAGAGAGTGATGATTTAAAACATATCTTTGTATTATCAGATGGACTAAATATGAATGGCTCTTTATTAGCAGAAGGTGTAAATAGTGCATATAAAAATAGTATCTCAATTACTGGTGGATTAGCAGGAGATGGTCTAGAGTTTGAAGAGACATATATTGTAGCAAATGCACCTGCTAGAAACAATATTGTTGTAGCTATTGGATTTTATGGCAAATCTTTGCATGTCAGTAGTGGCTGTTATTCAGGCTGGGAAGAGTTTGGTATTTTTAGAACAATTACAAAATCTACAACTAATATAGTTTACGAAATAGATAATCAACCGGCACTAGGGTTATATAAAAAGTATCTAGGTGAGTATGCTAAAGACTTGCCAAACTCTGGTCTACTATTTCCTTTTAATGTAAAAGATAGTAAAGAGTCTACACCTGTTATTAGAAGTGTACTAGCAGTAGATGAAGATAAAAACTCTTTAATATTTGCAGGAGATGTAAAAGAGGGTTCACTTGCAAGACTTATGAAGTCTGATATAGATAGTCTTATAGATGCATCAGAAATAGCAGCAAAAGATATTAGTCAAGAAAATAGTAAAAGTGCACTATGCTTAGTTGTTAGTTGTGTTGGTAGAAGAGCAGTACTAAATCAACTTAGTGATGAGGAGTTAGAGTCAATATCTATGATATTAGGTGATAATGTTGAGTTAACAGGGTTCTACTCATACGGAGAGTTAGCGCCACACTCTAATGAGATATTAAATTGTCAGTTGCATAATCAAACTATGACACTTACAGCAATATATGAAGGTTAAATTTATTATGAATAGGTTACTAAAGAGACAAATAAAAAATATACTTGGAAAATCATTCTCTTTTGAGTCTCAAAGTAAAGAGATACAAAATTTTTTAGAGGTAATAAATAGTGCCTACGAAGAGAGTGATAAAGAGAAGAGATTGCTAAAGCATACAATAGATATAAATACTCAAGAGCTGATGCAAGCTTATGAGACAATAGAGGCTAATAACTTAAGTTTAAAAGATAAAATAGTTGAGCAGACATTTCTACTTCAGCAGTATAAAAGTGCAATCGATAATACAATGATTGTCTCTAAAACTGATACTAGAGGAAGAATAACATATGTAAATGATAGATTTTGTGAGTTAAGTGGATATAGTAAAGATGAATTAATAGGTCATGCACACAATATTGTTCGTCATCCTAGTGAACCAAGTAGTGTATTTAAAAATCTTTGGCAGACAATCTCAAATAAGAAAAAATGGCATGGAGAGATTAAAAATTTAGCTAAAGATGGTTCTACATACTATGTAGATGCTCATATTTTTCCTTTAATTGATAAAGATAAAGAGATTGTAGAGTATATGGCAATCAGAGTAGACTTAACAGATCGTATTGTAGCTGAGCAGAAGCTTAAAAAAGAGTATAAGTTTAATCAACTTCTATTTGATAATCAAGATAATATTGTCTTTACTGCAAATAAGGAAGAGGGAATATTAAAGACAAACAAGAACTTCTATACTAATCTTGGGTTTAACTCTATAGAGGAGTTTAAAGATAAATATAGTTGTATTTGTGAACTATTTATAGAGAAAGCTGGTTATTTAAAACAATCTTCTGAAGATAGATACTGGACAGAGACTATCTTAGATAATCCTAATAAAGAGCATAAAGCACTAATTAAAACATCTTCTAAAGAAGAGAGAATATTCTCTGTTAGAGTTAGTCCACTAGAGTTTGATGACGATCAGTTTATAATAAGTAGCTTTACAGATATTACAGAATTAGAGAATGAAAAAGAGAGAGCTAGAGCCTCTGAAAAAGCTAAGTCAGAATTTATGGCAAATATGAGCCACGAGATTAGAACACCAATGAATGGTATTCTTGGATTTAGTGAATTGCTATTAAAGACAAATTTATCTAAACAGCAACTTAAATATACTCAACTTATAGAACACTCAACTTCTATTTTGTTAAAAATAGTAAATGATATTTTAGATTTTTCTAAAATAGAGAGCGGAAATTTAGAACTAGATCCGACAGAGGTTAATCCATTTATTAACCTACATAACTCTATAACATTTTTTAGATCTAAATCTATAGAAAAATCAATCACACTTGTTGTAGATATAGACTCATCTATTAGTGAATGTATATTAATAGATGAACTTAGAGTAACCCAAGTATTAAATAACCTTATCAATAATGCAATTAAGTTTACTCCAGAAAATGGTACTGTAAGTGTAAGACTAGCTTTAGTCTCTTCTAGTGATACGAGAGATAAGATAGAGTTTAGTGTAACAGATACAGGTATTGGTATTGCAGAAGATAGAGTTGAGAGTGTATTTAAATCGTTCGTTCAAGCAGATACATCTACAACTAGAAACTTTGGAGGTACAGGATTAGGCTTAAGTATTAGCTCTTCTCTTTGTGAGCTAATGAGTAGTGAATTAAAGGTTCAGAGTAAGTTAGGTGTTGGCAGTAAATTTTATTTTGAACTAGATGTTCCTAGATGTACTAATAGTTTAACTATAGTTGATCAAATTAATAATCCACCAATTTATGTAATTAAGAGTTCACAAGAGCAGTATATTAATACATTACAACACTTACAACACTTTAAATTAAATAGTAATGCAATATCTCTAGATGATGCTAGTAGTATGGATTTAAGTGATAAGATAGTGCTTATCTTTGACTACTTAGACTACCTATCTTTAGATTTTAGCTCTAGTAAAGTTATACTAATTGATGCTACAGATGCAGCTAGTGCTGTAGCAAAAAGAGTTGAAAGTATAACACACTTAAGTTCGTTCAATGATACAGCATCAGATCTATATAACGCATTAGTATCTTTAAATCTAATAACTAATAGTATAAATAAAGTCAAGGGTAAAGAGTTAAACTTAAGAATATTAGTTGCTGAAGATTATGAGATAAATAGAATATTAATTGAAGAGATATTTAAGGAGTATAATATTATTCCAGATTTTGCATTTGATGGAAGAGAAGCAGTTATCAGAGCTTTATCAACTAAATATGATCTTATCTTTATGGATATTAATATGCCAGAGTTAAATGGTTTAGATGCCACAAAAGAGTTGAAATCAAAAGGAGTTACAACCCCTATTGTAGCACTTACAGCAAATGCCCTAGAGGGAGATAGAGAACACTTTATTAATAGTGGTATGGATGACTATTTAAGTAAACCTATTGAGATTGAAGAGTTAGATAAGATATTAGTAAAATATAGTAAAGTGCAAAATATTGATAGCCAAGATAACAATAGCCAAGATAATAAGCCAGATGAAGAGAAATCTATTATAGAGAGTACATTAGAGTCTCTACATAAGTCTCAAAAGAGTATGGGCTTTAATCTTGTGATTATGCAAAAGCTATTTGACTCTTTTATAAGTAGTGCATATGGTAGTGTAGATAAACTTAAAAGTGCTGCTGAAAATGATGATAAAGATAGAGTAAAAGAGCTATCTCATGCTATAAGAGGTAGTGCACTATCTTTATCTCTCGATGAGATAGCAAATATATGTAATGATTTAGAGTATAATATAGATAGCGTAGATTATAAAGAAGAGTCTGTAAAACTACATAGAATAATTAATACTATACATAGTAAGAAAGATGAAATAAGTGATAGTTTAAGATAAAATATGATTACTATTGCTATAAGGTGTATCTTTTACACCTTATAATTAGAGTTCTATGTAATATCATTGTCATATAATTCAAAGATAAACCCTCTAAGGGATTCTAAACCAAACAATGTAAATATTAAGATACTTACTACTTACCTATAGCCATAATAGTTACATCATCAATCTGTTTATCGATAAATTTATGATACTCATTTAGTATAATCTCTACTTGCTCTTGGCTAGATTTATCATAAATAGTTTTATGGAGTCTGTATAGACTCTCTTCATACATCTCACCAGTAGTAGATTCGCCTTCAATAATACCATCAGTAAAGAGTAGTATTTTATCTCCTTTGTTTATTACTGTTGTAAGTGTTGGGTATAAAGCATTATCTAAAATTCCAAATGGTATTCCACTTTCGTGTTTCATCTCTATATTACCTAAAGGATTAAAGTGACCAGCATTTATAGACTCTATAGTAGAGTCTTTATGTGAATACCTTAACATAAGTGCAGTAATAAACATTGAGGAGTCACTATTATTTTTAGTAAAAATATAGTTTATTTTTTCTATAACTTTAGAGAAATCACTACTATAAGCATTTAATTCGGCATGTACAATTGTTCTAAACTGCATAGCTAAAAGAGATGATGCAAATCCATGACCAGATACATCAGCCATAATAAAGTATGTATAGTTACCACAATCAGTTTCGAATATATCAAAATAGTCACCACCAACATCACTCGCTTGATTGCATGATCCATATATATCTAAACCAGATGAGGTTGGATACTTCTTTGGTAAAATACTCTCCTGTATCTCTTTAGCCATCTTAAGCTCTTGCTCTATATGTGCAAACTTCTTTAGCTGCTCCTCTTTCTTTGCTATCTCCTCTTCTAATCTTTGATTAAAGTGTTTCTGTAGATCGTTAAACTTTTTTAGTTTTAGAAGATTATTAACTTTAAAGCGTAGCTCAACTGTATCTATAGGCTTTGCTAAAAAATCTTCAGATCCATACTCTAGTGCTATATGGCGATCTTCATTTTTAGCTGTTACCATAATTACAGGAATATACTTATATCTATCATCATCTTTTAAAATTTTTAGTGCCTCTAGCCCACTCATTCCAGGCATAGATATATCTAGTATAATTAAATCAATTTCAGTTTTAGAGACAATATCTAATGCACCTTGTGCACTAGAACTTTGTAGTATCTCTAGTTCATCTAGTTCATTTAAAGAGAACTTTAGTAACTCTATATTAAATATCTCGTCATCTACAATTAGTATTTTATTTTTCATTTTACCTCTTATTTAAATTTTTTATTGCTTATTAACTCTACTATATTCTATTTAATATAGTATCAAAAAAAACATTAATATAACATAATTGAAACTAAATTTTAACTTTTATAAAATATTTTATTACCATTTTATGATATCAAAGTTACTAATAAGGTTTAAGAGGTTATAATAATGCCATATAACTGTCTAATTTATGTAAAAAATATAGCAGTATATATTATAGCAAATATTAAGGAGAATAAAATGCAAATTGATGTAAATGATAGTGGTGAGTATTTAGTTATTAAAATATGGTATGAGAGATTAGATGTATCTGTAATGCAAGAGACGAAAGATAAAGTGATGAAACTGATAGAGGGTAAGGATAAGATTATTTTAGATCTATCTAATATTAATTTTTTAGATAGTTCTGGTTTAAGTGTATTGATTACAATCTTGAAACATTTAAATAATGTTGAAAACTCAGATTTGAAATTGTGTGGTTTAAATGAACAACCAACAGAGTTGATGCAGATAACACAGCTAAATAATGTATTTACAATAGTAGATAATTGCGATAACTAAAATAGCTTTAATATGTTGCAATCTATACAGCTAGATAGCCAATTAAGTGAGTTGGTAAATTTACAAGAGTGGCTAAAACGTAATTTACCAAAAGATATTAGTCTTAAATTACACAATAATATACTACTAATAAATCAAGAGTTAGTTACTAACTCTATTGTTCATGCTAACTCTCTTGATAAGAGTAAGCAAGTATATGTAACACTCAAAGAGAGTGCTGATTTAATAGAGTTTACAATTGTTGACGAGGGTAGTGTTGAAATTGTTTTACCTACAAAAGATGAGGCAAAAAATATGGATTATCTAGCAGAAAATGGTCGTGGTTTAAAGCTTGCAGTATTATTAAGTGATACGATATATACTGAAAAAAGTAAAATAGTATTTATATTTAAAAAGGATAAAGAATGAAAGCAGTTATTTTAGCTGGAGGAAAAGGAACAAGAGTTAGACCACTAACTTATATGCTACCAAAGCCAATGGTACCAATTGCAGAGAGACCAATAATGAGCTATCTCTTAGATCTACTAAAAAAACATGATTTTAATGAAGTAATTGTTACAGTAGGGTATATGGCAAATACAATAGAAGATCACTATAAAAATGGTGCAGATTATGGTATGCAAATTGCTTACTCTTTAGAGGGAAAACTAGAAGAGGGAGAGATCGTACCAGTTGGATTAGGCTCTGCTGGAGGTTTAAAGAAAGTGCAAGATTATTCAAACTTTTTTGATGAACCATTTTTAGTTATTTGTGGTGATGCATTAATAGATATAGATTTAACTGAAGCTATGAATTATCATAAAGAAAAGGGTGCAGTCGCTACAGTTATTTGTAAAGAGGTACCAAAAGATGAAGTATATAAATATGGAGTTGTTGTTACAGATGATGATAAGAGAGTATTATCGTTTCAAGAGAAACCAAAAGTAGAAGAGGCTAAGAGTAATATAATTAATACAGGTATCTATATCTTTAATCCAGAAGTCTTTGACTATATTCCAAATGAGGGTGAATTTGATATTGGTGGAGAATTACTACCACTTTTAGTAGAGAAGGGTTTACCATTTTTTGCAACAGCACCAAAATTTCAATGGGTAGATGTAGGATCTACTAAAGATTTCTATGTAGCTAATACAATGCTGGTAAATAAAGAGGTGAATGATTTAGTGCCTTATGGAAAAGAGGTTAAAAAAGATTTATGGATGGGAATTAACTGTGATATAGATTTAGATGAAGTAACATTTGAGGGTCCTGTATATATTGGAAGTAGTGTTCGCATAGAGAAGGGTGCGAAAATTATTGGTCCTACAATGATTGGTTCTGGATCTGTTATAAAAGAGGGTGTTACAATTGATAAAAGTGTCATATTAGGATACACAAAAGTAACTGCACATGCAAAGATTAAAGAGAAGATTATTGCAGGAAAATATATTATTAATCCATTTGGAAGCTCAATAGATATTGAGGAGTCAGATATGAACTTCTTAGTTGATGATGCTAGAAAAGATGAAACAGTAATGAGCCAAGAGCAAAAAGATATTATGGAGATGATTAAAAATATTGGCGAGATGACCATAAATAGATAATGAAAAAGTTTTTAGTACTATTCTTTGCCCTATATAGCATACTATTTTCAGATACTTTCCCTAAAAAAGTATCTTTAGATGGCAAATGGCTCTACCATGTTGAGCACTTGCCTCATACACTAGATTATAGATATATATTTAGCGGCAAAGAGAGCAGCATGCAGCTACCAAACAACTGGTATAAAGAGGGTCTAAACCATGCAGGTATTGTCTGGTTTGAGAAGAGTTTTAATAGTAAGCTTCTACCTAGAGCTAAGCACCATTTTATTAATTTTGAAGGCGTAGATTACCAGTGTGATATATGGGTAAATAGTAACTATGTTGGTTCTCATAGTGGTTATTTTCAAGAGTTTAAATTTGATATCACACCATATCTTGTTAAAGGAATAAACAAAATAGAAGTTAGAGTAAACTCACCATTAGAGAACTATCCAGAGCACTATAGTCTACACAAGACTCTACTTCGTGGCATATTTTCTCACCACGATACAAGAGCTGGTGGAGCATGGTCTGCTAAGGGTCAAGATAGAAACTCTGGTGGAATATGGAACCATATCTCTATAGAGAGTCTTAATAGTATAAAGCTAGATAATCTTAAAATTACACCAAAAATTTTAGATAATAGTAATGTCTCTCTATCGATAGATTTTAATATTACAAAACTATATAGCAGTAGTAAAAAATCGTTTATCTATAGTGATGCCATGAGTAGTGTTCCTAAAAATATAGAGATAGAAGTTGTTCCATATAATTTTAAAGGAGACTCTTACTCTAAAAAGTTTAATTTTAACGCCTTTGGAGTGCATCATTTAGAGATAAATTTACCTAATTCAAAGCTATGGAGTACACATGATAGAGGAGATGCTAATTTATATACACTTAAGATAAAAATTGATAATACTATATATAGTCAAAATATTGGACTTAAATCTATGGTTCAAGATAGTAATAAAAGATTTATTTTAAATGGGAAATCTCTATATATAAAGGGTACTAACTATATCTCTAGTCAATATATGAGTGAGATGAGTATTGCTAAGCTAAGAAAAGATTTAGAGCTTATGCGAGATGCGCATATAAATACTATTAGAGTACATGCGCATATTGAGCCTAAGAGATTTTATGAGTTATGTGATGAGATGGGCTTTTTAGTTTGGCAAGATTATAATTTACAATGGGGATATATAGATAATAAAGAGATGCATAGTTTAGCTATTAAAGAGGCCAAAGATATGGTAGATAAACTATATAACCATGCTTCAATATTTATATGGTCTATGCATAATGAGCCACCTTGGAACTCTGAGTGGATGAAGTGGAAATATAGAGATTATAGTGGTAAAGAGAATGTAGAGTTAGATGATAAGCTCTATACAACTATATCTAATTATGATAGTTATCATATGATTAAGAAGATATCATCTTCGCTTGAACATCCATGGTTTGGGTGGTATAGTGGAGATTATCATGATTTTGCTAAAGACTCTAAAGTAGCAGTTGTTAGCGAATATGGTGCGCAAGCTTTGCCAGACTATGATAGCCTAAAGAGAATACTACCTAAAAAATATCTAAAACCAAAAGGTAAAAAGGCTAAAAAAGAGTGGGAGTATCATAACTTTCAGTTCAATTGGAATAGTAAAAATGGAATCGAATACAGAGGTGATATAAAAGAGTTTATAAAAGAGTCTCAAGAGTATCAAGCCTCTTTAATTAAGTTTACAGTAGAGATGCTAAGAGTGCAAAAATATAGCCATACAACGGGAATTTTCCAATTTATGTTTAACGAAGGTTGGCCATCTATGAATTGGGGTATTGTAGATTACTATAGAGTACCTAAAGCTGGATATAACGCACTAAAGAGTAGCTATGCACCAGTTATAGTAGTTGCTAAGCAAATAGAGGGTGGAGAGGTAGAGATATATGTAGTTAATGATAAGCTTCAAGCACTTAATGGTGCGAAAGTAGTTGCTAGATATAAGAGTGGAGAGCATACATTTAAAGAGGAGTTTGATATTTCGATACCAGCCGATAGTGTAGTTAAAGTAGCTACACTTAATCAAAATAGTATAGAGAGTCTAGATCTATATTTGAAAAAAAAGAGTGTAGATATTGCTAATAATAGTTATAAGTTTGAAAAGGAGAGATAATGGATGAACTCTATTTTTTAGAAGATAGGTTTGATAAGAGAGTACCAGAGCCACCACAGAAGCAATCAATAGTGATGCAACTGCTATTTCAGTTTTTTGCAGTTATTGCTTTGATGCTAGGTATTTGGTATCTAAAATATAGATGGACAGAGTCCTTAAATACAGATGCCTTGTGGTTTGCAATACCACTAGCATTTGCTGAAAGTATGATGTTTATAGGTACTATCTTAGTAGTTATCAATTTTTGGAAAACTAACGATACACCTAAGAAGACTCCACCTACAACAAAAGATGAAATTGTAGAGAAGAGTCTAAAATCAGAGTATAAAGATAATCCTCTTAAGATAGATATCTATATACCTGTATTTAATGAAGATCCATCTTTAGTAAGAGAGACAATAAAGGCGGCAAAATCAGTTAAAAAGTTACCCACTTGGAGTGTAAACTTATATCTACTTGATGATAGTAATAGTGATGATATGACAAAAATGGCACAAGAGGAGGGAGTACCTCAAATTTTAAGAGATAGTACCAAAGGTAGAAAAGCTGGTGCAATTACATATGCCATGGATCAAACACTAGGTGATTTTATTGTTATAATAGACTCTGATACTAGACTATTCCCTAATATATTGCTAAATACACTAGGCTACTTTAAAGATGATGCTGTTGCTTGGGTACAAACACCTCAGTGGTTTTGTGACTTGACTACCGGTGAGAGCTTAGATAATCATTGGAGTCGTAGATATGGAGTTGTTGGTAAATATATAGCTAGAGCAACACAAAAGGTAATGGGAAAAATAAAAGTAGGTGAAGATGTATTTGCAAATGACCCTGCCGTTTTTTTTGATGTAATACAAAGAAGAAGAAATAACTACAATGCATCTTTTTGTTGTGGTGCTACATCTATTCATAGAGCAAGCGCACTGCGTCGTGTTGCTATAACTAGATGGGCAAATAGGGTTATCGAAGCAAAAGATAAAAAGAGTGCTATTGAGAAGATAGATGTAGAGTATATCTCTTACCATACCTCTGAAGATATCTATACATCTTTGCTTGTACATGCACATAAGCAAAAGAAGTATAAATCTGTACTACACCCAGATGTTGAGTCTAAAATGTTATCTCCTTTAGATCTAATTACTTGGAGTGCACAGAGGTTTAGATATGCGGGCGGTACTATAGATTTAGTTACAAAAGAGTTTGGTCAGTTCTTTAAATCTGGACTCTCTCTTGGGCAAAAATTGATGTATTTTAGTACATTTTGGTCATATACAGGTGCAATTTGGCTTATGATTCTTTTAGCATCTCCAATTATCTATATGTTTACAAATATTGCACCAGTGCAAAGCTATTCAATGGATTTTTTTATACACTTAATACCATTTTTATTTTTTAATCAACTAGCTTTAATGATAGCAACATGGGGTATTAACTCCAACAGAGGTGGTCAATTTTTTATTGCAATATTTCCTATAGTATTAAGAGCTTTTTGGGATGTTGCAAGACGCAAACCTATACGGTTTGTAGTTACTGCTAAAACTGCTAAATCTGGTAATTTTTTACCATTAGTTCGCATACAGTTGGCAATTATAGCACTCTATTTAGTTGCAATAGTATACTCGGCAACTCTATATATTATAGGCGATAGAGTATATTTAGCAGGATATGTAGTTAATTTAATGTGGTCATTTTTTAACATTACATCACTTTGGGCTATTGTACAAGCAGCCCTATATAAATTTGAAGGATAATAGATGAATAAAAGTTTACAAAGAGCAAGACACCATATTGTCTTTTTATTAGCACTTATTTTTGGTTCGGTTGTGATATATTTTTTAAATGGAATAGATATGAAAAGACAAGGATTAGGAGTGGTTGTAATTAAAGATAAAGTAGCACCAGAACTAAATATAACAGTAAGAAAACTTAATAAAGAAGAACTCGATGCTGCTAAAGTTGCATGGAGCTATTTTGAAAATAACTACCAAGAAAGTACTGGATTAGTTAACTCTGTTGATAACTTTCCATCTACAACACTTTGGGATAGTGGAAACTATATGATGGCACTAATTTCTGCAAAAAATCTTCATATTATAGAAGAAAATGTCTATGAAGATAGAATGAACAAAATTTTAGATACATTTTCTAAAATTAAATTATATAGAGGTGCTCTTCCAAATAAGGTATATAATACTCAGACATTAGAGATGAGCAACTACGAAAATAAAGCAACAAAAAAAGGTATCGGCTGGTCGGCAATAGATATTGGTAGATTGTTAATTCCTTTAGCTTATTTACAATACAATGAACCTAAATTTAGTAATAAAATAGACTCTATTCTTAGAAGATGGAGTATAAAAGATATGACTAAAGAGGGTGCTCTATTTGGTGCTATAGTTAAAAATGGTAAAGAGTCTTTGCTACAAGAGGGTCGTTTAGGTTACGAGCAGTACACCTCTAAAATGTTTGCTAGTTTTGGGGTTGATATTACTAATGCTCTAAGATATGATAAATTTTTAGAGTTTACAGATATAGAGGGTTACTCTATACCTTACGATAGAAGAGATAAAAAACACTCTACTGCGAATAACTATGTTCTTATGGAACCATATATGTTAGATGGTTTAGAGTTTGGTTGGGATTACTTTTCTAAAGAGTTCTCATATAGACTATATGCGGCACAAGAGGCAAGATATAAAGAGACAGGCACTCTTACAGCAGTAACAGAAGACCACTTAGATAAAGCACCATACTTTATCTATAACTGTATATATGTTAATAGAAAAGAGTGGGTAGCGATTGATGATAATGGTAAAGTACATAATGATATGAAGCAGCTAAGTACAAAAGCTTCATTTGCTATGGATGCTTTATATCATACAGAGTACACAAAGAAATTGATTAAAAAAGTTAATAGCTTAAAGAGTCCTAGAGGTTGGTACACAGGTATATATGAAAAGGATGAAAAGCTTAATAAATCTTTAACTTGTAATACAAATGCCATTATATTAGAGTCTCTTATGTATAAAGAGCATGGTCCATTAGTTAAAATGATACCTAGTAAGTAGAGGGGGATATAAGTATGGAAAAAGAGCCTAAAGCTGCAATAATGTTAAATTTTATGAATCAGTGGCACTATCAAGAAGGTGGTGGAAAGAGAGATTTAAGAGTAGATTTTATTCGTGGTATGGTAATGCTAATACTCATAGCTGTACATATTGATATAATATCTGCATATGACTATATAGCTTGGGAGAGATTTGGTGTTGTAACTGGTGCAGAAGGTTTTGTTTTATTATCTGGATTAATACTTGGAATGTTATCTAGAATGCGCATGGCGCATGATGGTTTGGCATCTACAATTAATAAGCAGTATAATCGCTCTTTCTTACTATATCGCACATCTTTATTTGTTATTTTATCTGTATTATTAATAGATTTAATACCATACATAGATGCACATGCTGCTATGACATTTACTACATATAGTGGTAAAGTTTATAATTTATATCCAAATATGGAGCAATTTGCAACACACTACAATAAGATTATAGCTAAATATCTTATGTTACAGTATGGACCACATCAGTTTCAGATACTAGGACTATATGTTTTTTTACTTATGTTGTCTCCATTTGTTTTGTGGTTACTTAGCAAAGATAAAGTGAAGGTAGTACTTGCACTCAGTTGGATTATATATTTTGCAAATAATGGATTTCATGTTCGACCTACTGGAGCACAATTTGAATATGCTTTTCCACTTTTAACTTGGCAAATACTATTTATACACGGTTTAAGTATAGGCTACTATAGAGACGAAATTTGGAACTTTTTTCATACTAAATTAGGTGGAATAGTCTTCTCATTTATTCTGTTACTATTTTTTCTATTTCTATTTTTTACCTATAATAATCCATTAAAAGATATACCAGATTATTTGAAATTACACTATATATCACCTGAGACATTTAGGCACTACTACCATATGTTTTTTCCAAAGAATACATTAGGTATAGGTAGACTCATAAATGATTTTGTCGTACTTATTGTCTCTTATGCAATGCTCTCATATTTATGGAAACCTATTAATAAGTTGTTTGGATGGTTTTTTATTCCGATAGGTCAGGCATCTTTATATGTATTTATTTTGCATGTCTATGCATGTATAGTTATTGCAAATATTGCTATTTTCCATCAAGATAATTTTTGGATTAATACTTTAGGCCATACATTAGTATTTGCATTTATGTGGATTATGGTTAAGAATAAAGTTCTATATAATGTAATACCTAGATAGGAGATCGTTATTTGAATCTTTTTAGAGTTGTATCTGTAGCTATATCTACATCTATTTTACTGTTTTCTGCAACTACTAAAATGCTATGCATAGAAGATAGTGAGTACTATAAGGTTAATAGTTGTAATGGTGTAGATATAGATAAAAATATAGATATCACAACAGTAACATTTAATAGTAAGATCACAATAGAAGAGAGAGTTTTTACTATACAAGATAGTATTAAAAAAATAACTAATGATGAGGGTAAAGAGTATCCAAATTTAATTATATATGCAAAGGGGATTAATGCTGCTTTAGCTGCTGTTGCTTATCATAATCTTAGTAGAGATTATCAAAAGAGTGTAGAGGCATTTATATTAGAGAATACTCCTCTAAATATATATAAAAATTGCTTTAGTAAAAGTCGAAAAGAAAGAAGAGTTTTAGAGTATTGTAATGCGATAGATGGCTACTACAAAGAGTTAAAATTAGATACTTCACTATATGAGATATCTAATGCACTTGATCCTGCTATTCAAAGAGACTGGTACTTTCCTAATACTCTATATATTGATACCAAATCCAATAAAGATAGAAGAGATGATATAGATAAAATATCTCTACCCCTTTCACTTAATTACAACTACTATTTTGCTATAGATAAACAGAAGATAGAGCTGGAGATTAATCGATATTTAAAATCTGTAATATCTAATCTTCAGAGTAAAAGAGTAGTCAAATCTACATTAGGTAGTTACTATCCACAAATTCGTCTACATCTTGGTAAGATACTATATCGACCTACAAATAAGCTCTCTAAAGAGCTTGATCAGCCATATGCAGAGGGTGAACTGCAAAAGTTTGATATATACTATAAAAAGGAGTCTAACAACAATAGTCTCTTTATATATGTTCATGGAGGAGGCTGGAGTGGTGGAGATAAGTCTCAATTTAGAGGCTATGCCAAATATTATGCAGATATTGGCTTTAGTGCAGCAGTAGTTAACTATAGACTATTAGGTTCAAAAGATATGCATATATCTAAACAGATAGATGATGTTAAGAGGGTAATTGAATATTTAATTAATAATGCATCTAAGTATAGAGCTAACTCACAAAAAACTGTTGTTATGGGTGATTCTGCAGGAGCACAGTTACTATTTATGGCTATATCTAAAATGGATAAAAGTATATCTAAGGGTATTAAATTGGTTCTCTTAAATAGCATGAGTAGTGACTTAACTCTATACCCAGAAAATAAGCAGATAAAGTTGTCTGGAGTTAATGATGACAAAAAGAGATTAGAATGGTTACATAAATACTCGCCAATAGATCACTTAGATAATTTTAACATACCAATATTAGCGATTCATAGTATAGATGATACTTTAGTAACATTTGATAATTTAAAAAAGTTAGATTTAGAAACAGTTAAAAGTAAAAATAAGATCACAACTATATTTATAAAAGGTGCTTCGCACCCAATTAGTGCTACTAGTTGTAACTTAATACCAAGTTATAAAAAAATAAATAGTAAAATTATGTCTAATATTAGTTTATTTACCGATAAATCGAAGTAAAATTAAGATATAATGTGTGATAAAAATGAAAGGAGTTAAATATGAGAAAAAATATAAAATTAATTATTGCAGTAATTTTACTATTGATACTACTATTTAACTCCTATATTGTATATACTTTAAATAGTAAAAATAGAGTAGATATAGCTGTTACAGATAGTAATGACTCTTTAGATCTATATAACGATATTGGTATAAAACCAGGTGAGTGTATATACCCTACACCATTAACTTCTCCTTGTCAGTTAAAGTGTGCTCCTACAAAAGAGGAGATAAAGATGGCTCGTATTGCATGGAAATATATAGAGAATAACTTTAATAAAAAAACAGGTTTAACAGCCGCAGCACATAAGTATCCATCTGCTGCTACCTGGGATTGGGCAAATGCAGTATATGCAATATATGCAGCTAGAAAGTTTAATATTATTACGCAAGAAAAGTATGAGAAAATGATGAACACTTTCTTAAAAACTATGCAAAAAATGGAAATATTTAATAACGAACTACCAAATAAAACATATAATACTAACTCAGCTAAAATGACCGACTATGTTAATAAAGTACAAAAAGATGGTACAGGTTGGTCAGCTGCAGACTTAGCAAGGTTATTGTCGTCACTAAATATGGTGGAGCAGTGCGAAGAGACCTTAGCGCCACAAATTGAAAAACTATTACTTAGATATAGATACTGTAGAGCATTAAGTGTAGAGGGTGATCTCTATGGTGGTTCAATGGAGAATGGAAAACTTCATATTAGACATGAAGCACTTACAGGATACGAAGAGTATCTTGCTAGAGGTTATGAACTTTGGCACCATAATGCAAGTGAGGCGCGCTCATATAAGTTTGTAAAAGAGGTAGATGTTTATGGTGTGAAGATACCAACAGATACAAGACCCTTCTTCTCTAACTTTATCGAGAGTGAGCCATTTTGGTATCTTGGTTTTGAGTATGGAGTAGATGATAATGAGTCAGGTAGATATATTAAAAATATGTATGAGGTGCAAAAGAGAAGATATGAGCGTACAGGACAACTTACAGCTGTTACTGAAGATAATATAGATACTCGACCATACTTCTTATTTAATACTGTATATACAGGTGGAGAAGCTTGGAAAACAATTAACCAAAAAGGTGAAGATTACGATAACTATAAAACAGTAAGTACTAAAGCTGCAATTGGTATGAGATATCTATTTGATACACCATACTCTAATAAAGTATTTAATTATGTTAAAAATAATTATGATCCAAAAAAGGGCTACTATGCAGGTATTTACGAGAAAAGACCAGGACAGAACAAGGCTATGACTCTCAATACTAACTCTATTATACTAGAGGCAATGTTGTCCTCTAAAATGGGCTCTTTACAGAGTCTGCATAAGATAGAAAATAGAGGAGCATATGATTACTATAGAAATAATGTAAATAACTTTAGGTGTCTGCCAACAGATAATCAAATGACAATTTTAGAGCCATTCGATACACTAATGACAAGAGAGCTTAATAGTACAAAAGATATAGAGAATGCAAAGGTAGCTTGGAGATATTTTGAAAATAACTATCATCAAGAGACAGGTTATGTTAATGGACTAAACAAGTATAAAATTATAAAACCAGCACATATAGGAAAAGCTATTATCTCTACAATATCTGCTTTTAAATTAGAGATAATTGATGAAGAGGAGTTTAACGGTAAGATCTCTAAAGTTTTGAGCTCTTTAAGTAGTATGAAACTTTACCATAATGAGTTGCCAAACCTATATTATAATGCTCTAACAGGTAAAATGGTTACAAGTGCAGGTAAAGATAGCCCAACAGGTAATGGTTGGGAGCTATACTCTATAGCAAAACTTATGACTGCATTATATCATCTAGAAGAGTCATATCCACAATATAGAGAGAGTGTATTTGATATTATATCAAAATGGGATTTTAAGAGAGCAGTTTTAGAAAAAAGTATGCAAAATAGATATTTTGATGGAAAGAGTAAAGGTGGTTTTACAGATATAAAAGATCCAGCAAAAGAGTACTATATTTTTAATGCACTAAATCTATTTAATATAAAATCTTATAGCTATCTTTATGATGAGAGAAATTTAGATTATAAAGCTGTTAATAACTATGAGGTACCAATGGGGCATAAGTATCAGATAACTAATGGTGAAAGCTATCTCTGGAGTATGTTAGAGCATCCATACTATATTAAGTATAAGCACTACTCATCAAATATATATTTAAGTCTAAAAGGGCAATATACGATTAATCATAAAATCTCGACATCAACAAGTGAAGCATTAGATAAAAAGCCATACTTTATAGAGAATACAATCTATAATAATGGTAAAAAATGGAGTGATTTAAATAGAGAGAAGAAGTCTGTATCTAAGAGTAAGTTAATTAGTACAAAAGCAGCATTTATATATGATGCTCTATATGGATATACAGATAGTTATAGTGCTAAACTCTTAGAAGTTGTAGACTCTAATTGTAGCAGTAAAGAAGGTTGGTATGGCGGTGTTTACTCTCATAACAACAGAGTAAATAGATCTCTTAATATATCTACAAATAGCGCAGTATTAGAGTCTATATTCTATAAACGATTTGGTAACTATTACTATAGTAAACATAGCTCACTATTAAGTAGTGTCCATCTAGATGTAATCGATACCAATAGCAGTTTCTATTTAGAGAGTACACCTATAGAGTTAAGACATAAAGCGCAAATGTTAATGCAAAAGTTGCCTAAAGATTTACCATATAAAAGATTAGAGAGAGTAGGTAAAGAGTTTGTAGTAAGGGGTGGTAGCTTTAATAGTAAAAAAGATTTAATATTTTTTCTAGAGAGTAAAGAGGAGTCATTTCCAGAGTTTTTCGAGATAAAAGAGGGCGCTATAGACTCTACTAAATTTGTATACTCTAGTGGTCACTATAACTATAATTATCACATACCATATAAAAATAGCATAGATAGTGTAGTAAATAAAGCATATAGTGACTATTTAAGTTTAAAAAAAGTTGTCAATGCTCAAAAAATAAAAAAAAAATAGCCCTATTACAAAAGATTATAGAAGAGAAAAAGCTAGCCCAAAAGAGATTAAAGGCACTAAAGTTAGCAAAAGAGTTAGTGCAAAAAAGAAGCAGGGAATTAGCAAAAAAAGCACTAAATAGCCAGTGGATTATAGATAAATCAATAGCCTCAATATTTAAAGAGATAGATAATAACAGTAGAGCAGATTCAAATGTAAGTAGTGATAAAAATAGTAGTAATAGTAAAACTATTCTCTTAGATAAAAATTTGACTCAAAAAAGAGAGGATATAGTTGTAGATATAGCGAATATTAAAGAGTTAGAAGAGATGAGTGATGAGCTATCACTATTTATGCAAAATGAGATAGATAGTGAGATGGAGAGCCGTAAAGAGAGTGTGGAGAAACAATCTAGAAGAAAAGTTCTTAACTCTAACAATTTTAATAGTACTAATAGTAAAAAATCTAAGCAAAAGTCTAATAAATTAGTTAAAGATAAAGAGATGAAAAAGAGATTTTTTAAGCCATTAAGTAAGTGGTTTAGCTACTCTTTAGGTTACTCTACATCTTTAGAGAATATTATAGGTGAAGATAGTGGTAGAGAGCAAGCAAAGCTAACTCTTAATATCTCTCCTATAAAATATTTTTTTATTGGAGCAACATTTGCAAAAACATTAAATAGTGTGCACAATAAATATTATGAGCCAGATTTCTCTTATACGTTTGGTTATTCTGATTGGCATCAAGATACTTGGAGTTTAGTCTATTCAAACTACTCTGATAATAAATTTAGCCCAGATAGTGGATATAATAGATTTAATTTTAGTTCAGGTACTTGGGACTTATCTTATAAAACTAAGATAAAAGATGTTAGTTTAAGAGGATCTTTAAAGTATACTCCTAAGTCTAAAAAAGCTTATCTATCTCTATCTGCAAGTAAAAAAATATATAAACTATTAGGCTCTGTACAGTATAAAAGGTATCTGCATACATCACAAGACCAATTAACACTTTCACTAAAAGGGTTTATATATAAAAAGTTTTATGCCTCGGGTTCTGTATATCTATACTCTAAGCTTAATAAGCAGACATCTCAAGAGCCAGATTATGCTTTCTCATTTGGCTGGAAAGATAGTAAAAAAAGAAGATTAACAATAATGTACTCCAACTACTATACTCCAACTAGATTTTTCTGGAGAAAGAAAAAAGGTCCATCATTTGCAAAAGGATCAATATCATTATCTATGAGATTTTAATTACATTAGTACAAACTAAAAATATAGAGAATAATTAGCTTCTACTACATCTATT
This sequence comes from uncultured Nitratifractor sp., assembly GCA_947311565.1. Classification (GTDB taxonomy): domain Bacteria; phylum Campylobacterota; class Campylobacteria; order Campylobacterales; family Sulfurovaceae; genus JAADEQ01. Next base: position 7,807 of record CAMZLH010000054.1, on the reverse strand, counting down.
GACTTAGTGAGGTAATATCTATGTGCTAATAAATTAAACAATATAGTAAACATAAGTTACTATAGATAGATGATTTATAGAGTAGCTCTACTATATTTAAATAATTTAAGTGTATTTATGTTATAAAAAAATAAATTAATTTGAGTAATTATCTTAATTTAGTTAAAAAATATTGACTTTATGTTAATATTGAAAAAATTTTAAGGGGGTATAGTGTTGAGACTATTTATTTTTATTACTATCGTAGCAACAATGACTCTAAATGCTGGCATAAAGAGATTATCTTTAAGCAGAGCATTAGATATATTAGAGAGTTCAAACTTAGAGGTTCAGGTAGCAAAGTATGAAGAGAGTATGAAGTTTTATGATATAACAGCAGTTAAAGCTAAGAGGCTTGGTACTTTAGATTTAACAATAACTGCACTTCGCTCTAATGATGCTGGTAATGTTTTTGGATTTAAGCTTCAAAGTAGAGAGGCAACATTTGGCGATTTTGGTTTCTCTGATTTTATGGGTGCAATAGGGCAGGGTGCACAAGCTGCAAATGGTAATTTTGGTGCATTTTCACAGGGTTTAGGAGAAGCTGGTCCATCTATTTTAGCAATACAACCAAAAGATTTAAACTATCCAACCGCAGTAAATCATTTTATTACGAAATTTAGTTATCAGGTACCTATATATACTGGTGGAATGCTTGGTAATTATAAAAAGATTACAACAAAACTATATGAACTTAGTCAATATGATACTCAAAAAGTTCTAAACCTTAAAAAGTATGAGCTTAAAAAGGCATTTTACGATGTAGCTCTGGTCAATAACTTTATATCTAATTTAGTTAGTATCAAAAAAAATGTAGCTAAATTAAAAAGAGTCATAAAAGAGATGCAAAAAGAGGGTTATGCAGTAGAGACAGACTATCTAGAAGTAGATGCAAAGCTTGCTGAAGTAGATGCAATGCTAGATGAAGCTAAGTTAAATAAGAAGTTAGCTTATCACTTTATATCTTTCTTATTAAATGATAATGTTAGTAGCATCATAGCACCTAAACACTCTCCGAAAGTCCCGGTAGTGACTAAAGAGATATTAGAGAGTAGTAATCTAGATATTGCCAAAGCGAGACTTGGTCGCTCTATTACAAAAGATGCTATAGAGATAGAGAAAGCTAAGTCTAAGCCGACAGTAGGCGCATTTGCAGAGTATGGATATGCTGATCATAAATTAATACCAGATCAAATAAGTAAAAAAGATTTCTATACAGTTGGTGTTCAAGCTAAGATGAATCTATTTAATGGTGGAGCAGATAAAGCATCTTTAGAGAAGGCTAAAACAAACTATCTTAAGGTATCTACACAAGTGATTTTAGCTAAAAAAGGTTTATGGTTAAAGGCTAGTAAACTAAAGTCAGAGGTTAAGACTTTGACTTCACAAGTTAGAAGTTATCAAAAGCAATATAAGTTCTCTAAAAAAGTTTATGAAACTTATAAAGCTAAATATAAAGAGGGTGTCGCATCTATTACAGATTTGTTAATAAAACAATCTTTAGAGGTAGAGAAGCTAATGAGACTTTTAGAGGTTAAAAACAAGAGAAATGCAAAAGTGTTAGAGTTACAAAATTTAATTAATGGTTAAGGGGATGCATATGAAGAGATTAATTTTAGGTACAATTTTACTTATAAATTCGGCAATGGCTCTGAATTTAGAGCTTAGCGGGTCAGTTACTAGTGATAATCAAAAGATGATAACAAGTAGATTTATGGGCTTTATAAAAAATATGAAAGTTTCAGAGGGTGATATGGTTAAAAAAGGAGATCCTCTGTATGAGATTGACTCTAAAGAGATAGATTCTGCTAAGCGTCAAGTAGATTTAGGTATATCTCAAGCGCAACTAGCTTTACAGATGAATAAGAACCAACTAAACAATGTTTTAACTAACCTTGCAAGAAATAAAAGACTTCATAAAAAGGGTATGGTATCTAAGTTTGATTTAGAAAATTTAGAGCTAGCAGCTAGAAATATGAGAGATATGGTAAAGATTGCACAGAAGCAAGTTGCACAAGCAAAAGCACAAAGAGAAGAGGTCCTAAATCAATATAGATATTTAAAAATTAAAGCACCAAATGATGGAGTAATTGTTAGAAAAATGGCTAAAGAGGGAGAGATCTCTATACCTGGTATGCCAGCACTTGTTTTAACAGATTTAAGCTCTTTAAAAATTACAACAGAAATTAGTGAGAGTGATCTTAAAAATATTAAAATTGGTAAAAAAGTAACTGTAGAGATACCATCTGCTGTCTATAAAGGCGAGGGGCAAATTGCCGCAATAATTCCAGCTTCTAACCCAATGACACATAAATTTAGAGTAAAAGTTAAATTTAACAAAGGTGACAGAACAATATTTCCTGGTATGTATGCAAAGATCTACATAGGAGATGGTAAATGATTAACTATGAGCCCAAAGATGTAGCAGGAAAGTTAGCTAAAGGGTTTTTAAAGAATCCATTAACTGCACTTCTTGGTATTGCTCTGCTTCTGCTAGGATTTATATCGTTGCAAGTAATGCCAAGAGAAGAGGACCCCCAAATTGCCATTAGTGGTGGTGCAGTAATTGTTCCACTACCAGGTGCTACTGCATCTGAGGTTGAAAAAGTTATAGTAAACCCTCTAGAGAGAAGATTAAGAGAGGTTAAAGGAATTGAACATATCTATGGAATGGCAATGGATAATGTAGGTATTGTAAATATTCAGTATAAAATTGGAGAGAGAAGAGAAGACTCTAACCTTAAGCTTTATGATAAAGTTATGCAAAATATGGATCAGATGCCAAAAGGTACAATGCAACCTTTAGTTAAACCTTTTGATATTGATATCGATATTCCAATCGTAACAGTTGCTCTATACTCTAAAGATAGCCAAAAAGTAAATTATGAGAAGCTATATGATATTATGCGTAAAATGCAACAAGACTTAAATGCACTTCCTAATGTAGCAAAGACAACACTCAAAGGCTCTCATAAGCCACAATTTAATATAGAAGTTGATATGGGTAAACTATCTGCTTATAATCTATCTATGGGTCAGATAATGAAATCAGTTCAGTCAATTGCTGTTGATGTTCCAGATGTAAAGGGTAGAACAAAAGGTAATAAGTTAGTTGTTTTTGGTGTTAAAAATGCAATCGAGAGCGTAAGAGATTTACAAAATGTAATTGTAGCTTCATATATGGGTTCGCCAATATATCTAAAAGATGTTGCAAAGGTTGAGAGAGGAATAGATTACCAAAACTTTAAAAAATCATATATTGATATGAAAGATAAGAATGAGAAAGATGGCAAATATATTGCTCAAAAAGAGCAAGTTACAATTACAGTATCTAAACTTGCTGGAACTAATGCAGTTTATGTTGCAAAAGATGTAGAGAAGTATTTTGAAGAGTATAAAGAGGAGCTTGGAAAAGAGGGTATTGGTTATTTAGTAACAAGAGATTATGGAGAGAGAGCAAATGAAGCAGTTAATGAGTTGGTTCAACATCTACTTATAACAATTTTAATTATTGCAGTAATGCTTGTATTTGCACTTGGATTTAAAGAGTCAATTATTGTTACATTTACAGTTCCTGCAATTTTGGCAATTACACTATTTATTGCATTTATGGGTGGGCAGACGATAAACCGTATTACTCTATTTGCCTTCTTGCTCTCTTTGGGGCTATTGGTTGATGCAGCTATTATTGTTATTGAAAATATTCATAGACACCTACATGCACACGATGTAGATGAGAAAGAGATGGATGTATTGCTTGTAGAGGCAACAGACGAAATTGGAGCACCAACAAATGTTGCAACATTAGCAATTATATTAACTATGGTTCCAATGATGTTTGTTGGAGGAATGATGGGTTCATTTATGAAACCAATACCACTAAATGTTCCTGTAGCACTTATTGCATCTTTGTTTATTGCATATATATTTACACCATATTTAAGTTATAAATTGCTTAAAAAGCCAAAGCATAAACAGCACAAGAGTAAAGAGGAGACTAAGTAGATGGGTAATTTAGAAAATATAGTATATAACATACTACAATCGAAAAGTAAAAAATTTATGGTAATTGTTTTAACTCTGGTTGCATTGGTTCTATCTGTTTTAATGATACCAGCAGATCTAGTCAAAGCAAGAATGCTACCAGGTAAGAGTGATAATACATACTCTGTTTATGTAGATACACCAAATGGTAGCTCTAAAGAGCAGACAAAGCAGGTAGCACAGTGTGTTATAGATAAGCTAAAAAGCGAAAAAGAGATAACCAATATGGTACTTTATGTGGGAGAGGGTGTTCCACTAGACTATGCAGGTCTTGTTAAAGGTGCTAGTATGAAAAGTAGCGAAAATGTTGCAGAGATTTCGGTAAACTTAACAGATAAACATGAAAGAGATGAGAAGAGTTTCTCAATGGTTAGTCGCTTACGCCCAGTAATTAAAAAAGAGTGTGAGCCTTTGGTTAAAGGTAGTGTTATTAAGTTTATAGAGCAGCCTGCAGGTCCTCCGACAATGGCGTCTATTGTTGTAGAGGTAACTGGTGATGATTTAGATAAAATTAGAGAGTTAGCCTTAGAGACAGCAAAAGTTTTAGGCAATACAACTAAGGTTGTAGATGTAGATATTATGGCAGATGATATATTTAAAAAGTATAGCCTTATTCCAAATAACGACAAAATAGCAAGAAGTGGATTAAGTGTTGATCAGGTTAATAAAATTATCTATCTTGCTTTCGAAGGTATGGCAATTGCTCATAAAAACTCTAAAACCGAAGCTGGACAGATAGATATATTTCTATCTCTAAGTCAAGATACAAAAAAGTTTGAAAATAGTACTAAAGAGGCTCTGCAGAGTAAATTAGGCTCTATGAACTTAATGAATCAAAAAGGTATGCTTGTACCACTTACAGAGGTGGTAGATATAAAAGAGACAAACTCTAATTCAATGATTATGCATAAAGATTTAAAACGCCTTATTAATGTAATAGCCGAAACAGATAATGAGTCGCAAGTATACCCACTACTTGAAGCAAGAGATAAAATGATAGAGTACTTTAGTAAAAAAGGTTACAAGGTAGAGAAAGACCCAGGCATAACAACATATATGTTCGATCTACACTTAACAGATAAAAAAACGGGTAAAAAATATCTACTTAGATGGGATGGAGAGATGAAAGTATCTCTAGACACATTTAGAGACTTAGGTGGAGCATTTATAGGTGCTTTAGTTCTAATATTTCTACTGCTAGTAATCTACTACAAAAGCTTCGCCTTAAGTGGAATTGTATTAGCAGGTAGCTTTTTATCTATAATTGGTGTTATTGTTGGTCACTGGGTGGCAAATTTAGTAACTACAGATGTATTTTTCTTAACAGCAACAAGCCTTATTGGCTTTATTGCCCTAATGGGAATTAGCTCAAGAAACTCACTACTTCTTATAGACTTTGCAAAGTCTTTAATAGAGGCTCACGGCATGGAGAAAAGAAGAGCAATAGCAGTATCGAGTGCAACAAGAGCAAAACCAATTTTACTAACTGCAGTTGCAATTATATTAGGCTCAGCACTACTAGCAGGAGACCCAATATTTGGAGGTTTAGGAGTTGCGCTAATCTCTGGAACAGTAGCAGCAGTATTTGTATCTTTAATTTTTGTTCCTATACTACTAGATGGAGCAAAAGCGATGGATGAAGATGACGAAAACCCAATTCACCATGACCTTAAGAATGTATCTATAACAAGATAGAGTTAGATTAAAGCTCAATACAAAAAGCTTTAAGCTTTTTGTAGAGTTTATATATTTTGAAAGAAAAAAATATAGACTTACTCTTATAATTTAAAGGAAATTAAATATATCTATAGGAGTAGTAACTTATGATTACAACAACTAATATACTAAGCAGCAAAGGCCTCATTTTATATTAGATGGTGTTAATGATTATAATAACTCTATTGTACTCTCAGTAAGCTCTATTTTTTTAGACTCTATTAATTTTGTAAGTGTACTTTTAAAACTTTTTTTACTAATATTAAATTTTGCTCTAATATCCTCTGAATCACTTTTATAGGTAAAAGGTAGTGTTCCTCCTGAGCTTTGTAGCATTTTAATTATTATATCTTCAGATTTAGATACTTTATCGGCTTTTCCTATTGGATTTAGGGTCAAATCTAGCTTGTAGTCTTCTCTTACTTTTTTAATATATACTACTTTAGTATCACCAACCTTAATATCTTCATATATTTCGTTGTTAAATAGCATTCCCTCGTATTGGTTATCGGCTATAACTTTATAGCCTAGTGGGGTTTTGGCTATTACAAATCCATTTAGCTCTTTTTTTACAAATAGACCCTTCATATCTCTATTAATATATTTACCTATCTTTTGTGTGCCATATAGTCTGTTAGTTTGTTTATCTAGACATACTCTTAATATATATTTTTTCCCTACTTCAAAACGCTCTGTTTGTTGTGATAGTGGTACAAAAAGATCTTTTGGCAAACCCCAGTTTACAAAAGCCCCAATTTTTCTATAATCTACTGCTGTAAAATATCCAAATTCACCAAGTTTTGCATATGGTATTTTAGTAGATGCTACTATCCTATCTTCTGAATCTGTATAAACAAAAACATCTAATAAAGACTCCATAGGCATTTGGCTCTCGATAATATATGAATTTGGTAGTAAAATTTCGCTCTCATCTTTAGCCTCTAAAAAGAAGCCAAAGTCTGTATCCCTTTTTATTAAGAGTCTATTTATCTCTCCCACTTTTATTGTTTCGTTTTGTGTTTTATTCATTAGCTTTCCATATTTTAATTTAAGACAGATTATACAATATAGACTACACATTTTCTATAAAGTATTGAGATAGTATGCATCTATAAATAACTATCGATTAACCTATGGGTTAACTTAAGTTTTTTACAACTACCTATAATCTAAGCCTTTACAGAATATGAAGTAATTTTAATATATAAAGATCGAACTTATTATATCATACTATAAATAATCTTCTTCAATTTTTAGAGTACTATTTTTAACTATAATGCTATTACTAGATAAAGTACCAATTATTAAGAGATAGACTTAGAGTTAAAAGTAAAGTTAGTATAAAAGTTTAAACTAATAGATATCTTTAAGAAGTTGCAGATACAAAGAGTATCTACAGCAATTATCTAGTTTACACTAGAGTAAGAGATAGCATCGCTATCTTCATTGTTACCATCATAAGTATCTCCAGAACCATTTCTTAGATTCACTTTAAAGATAAATTTACCTTTAGCACCATCTGGTGGCGTAAAGACTCCTGCTACACCAACATATAGACGTCCTGATGCTGGGAATATAGAGCTATTCCCTCTATATACAAGTTGATACATAGATGGTGTCTCTATCCATTCGAAATCTACATTTGAAATTAGTTGCCCAAATGGATTTGCTGTTAATGCATTATCAAATGTTAAAGAGATATTACTATTTTTATTAATAGAGTAAACTACATCTCCTGTGTTTACTCCACCTAGTTTCTCTGATATTCTTATTGTTACAAAGAAACTCTGCGCATTATCTATAAATGTTGTTTTACTTACTGATAGTGCTACTTCATAATCTGGATCTAGTTCTGTTTCTGTTATTGTAAGTTCAACTGCTGATGTTGTTTTAATATTACCTGCATTATCACTCTCTGTTGCAACTACTGTATGTGTCCCTACACTTAGTGCTGTATCTGGAGTTACAGAGTATGTACCCTCTGGTGTACAAGTTGTTGTTGGTGTAA
>CAMZLH010000053.1 GCA_947311565.1 uncultured Nitratifractor sp. | reverse complement strand
ATGGCAATAGGTGGGATTACACCTAAACAAAAGTTGGCTCTTGTAGCTTAATCTCTATTTTTGGAGGGGTTGGGAAATGGGAGGATTACCGAATGAAGAGGATAATTTTAGAAAAAAAACCATAAAGAGTGCAATAAAAATAGGAATTTTTTAAGATTTTAGAAAAATTAAGATAAAATATCGGTAATATTGATTTGGAGAGATTTTTTTTAATCCTAAAAATTGTTATGAGAAAAATTTAGTTGTTTGTTTGGTTTGAATTTGCAAGTGGCTCTAATATCTAAAAATAACCACTTTTAGATATTATCTAGGAATACCCGCTCTCTCTACTTTTTTACACAATTATATGTTATAATATTTACCTATCTTAATTTAAAAGGATTAAATATGAAAAAAATAATTTTAAGTATTACAGCTGTTGCTGCAATAACACTATTTAGTGGATGTGCTATATCTAATACAGCAGGTGGTGCAGCTGCAGGTGCAACTTTAGGAGCAGTAGCTGGTGGTATGGTAGGTAACCATAGAGATGCTATGATAGGTGCAGCAGGTGGAGCAGTAGCTGGCGCAATGATTGGTCAAGAGGCAGATGAGCAAGAGAGAGAAAATCGTAGATATATAAGAAGATATTAATTTAACTCTAATTGAACCGTCTGGTTAACCTAGACGTTCACAACATAACTAGCTTTTCTCATAGACTAGGCACTCTTTCGAAACCCTAGCCATAGCTAAGGTGAGAAAGAGTAACAACTATAAAAATAGTTTCAAAATGTATGGCTACTTATATTATTTTTTGTCTGTTTATACTCGTACAATTAGTCAATACTATATTAAATAAAAAATATTTTTATAGATAAATTAGATTTTAAAGCCCTCTTAACTACTATATATCCTTTTTTTAAAAATTAAATATCTATATGACATATTAATTATACATTTTCTATAAAAAAAGTATAATTTACTATATTAATCTGAGTTGTTGGAGTATCATAGTTATAAAAGTTAAAGAGTCCATAATATTTTATATTTAAGTTTACAGGACTACTCTTAAAGGTAATTCAAAAATTTAGTTTGATTATAAAAAAATAAGGAGTAGTGATGAACGGTTCTATAGTAGACAGAAGAGAAGCTTTTGACTTAATAGATACAACAATTTTAATAACAGGCAAACATAATGAGTTTAATAGTAATACATTAGCTGTATCAGATGGTACAACTAATTACTCTATTAATGAGATTAAAGAGAGTGTAGTAAACTCTATAAAAAGAGTTCAGGCCAAAGTTAAAATACCTATAGATTCTATTAAAAAGTTAAATAAACTATATTTAATATCTAATAGTAAAGATAAGATTCCTTTAACTTATACTCCTGATATTTTGGAAAATTATGATCAATTTTGGTTACATAAGGTTGGTGCAAATGATAGTCTGCCAAAATTAGCTAAAAAGTATTATGGAGAGCTTAGTAAATGGAACTTAATATATAGATCAAATCTTGATAGAATAGAAAATGCAGCTATAATATATGAGGGGCAGATATTAAGAATACCTAGAGAGTAGGGCTTTAATATCTATAGTTCTTATTTAGATTACTATCTATTAATATATTCTCCAATATAATTAAACCTAGCTATACAAATATTTCTGCTAGCAATAGGTATTAGAAATGCTATAAGACCAGCCTCATAATTATATTAGGTTATGTCTATTGTACATAGTTATATGGAACTATTCAATATTCAAACTAAAAACCCCATTTTTAAGAGCTTTTCTCTCTTTTTTAAATAATTTTATCTACTTGAAAAGTTCTACTATTTTTTGTAAAAATATAGGAGAGGCTTGCACCTCTGTTACATTATTATAGTAGCAACTATTGATACCATTTATGGTTTCAATAGGTCACTATATATGTTTTTTTACTAACACAAGATGAGAGCATAAGAGTAGTGTTATAGAAGCTAAAAAGAGTTCTTTTATCATTAGTGTATCTACTCTTTATGTGTTGCTAATTCATCTTTAATTCTACTGTTAATATCTGACTTTGCAAATTTTACTGCTTGGAAAATAGCATTTTTTATAGCTTTTGCATTCGAACTACCGTGGCTAATGATAGCACAACCATTAATACCTAGTAGTGGAGCTCCTCCATACTCAGCATAATCAACCTGTTTTTTAAGATTTGTAAAAACTTTTCTCTTCATTAGTAGAGCACCAATTTTAGCTGGAATAGACTTTTTAATATTTTGTCTCATTAGCTCTATTATTGCAGATGCAACTCCCTCACTAGTTTTCAAGACAATATTACCAGTAAAACCATCTGCAACTATTACATCTACCTTACCATTAAATATATCACGGCCTTCAACATTTCCAATAAAACCATCTATCTCTTTTAGTAGATTAAAAGCCTCTTTTGTAAGCTCATTACCTTTACTATCCTCTTCACCATTAGATAGTAGTCCAATTTTGGGATTATTGATTTTCATAATATATTTAGCATATGCTCTACCCATAATTGCAAACTCATATAGATTTCTAGCTTTACAATCTGTAACAGCACCAACATCTAGTAGCAGTGATTTTTGCTCTTTTATAGTTGGCATTAGCGTTGCTAAAGGTGGTTTATTAACATCTTTTAATCTACCAATTCTTAGTGTTGCCAAAGTCATTGTAGCACCACTATGTCCTGCTGAAACTACAGCATCTGCTTTTTTATCTCTAACACACTCTACAGCTTTATATATTGAAGAGTCTCTCTTCTTTAATGCATCTGTAGCTGCATCACTCATAGATACTACATCTTCACAGTGGATTATCTCTACTGCATTATCATCTAAGTAGTATTGTGGTAGATATGATAGAATTACATCTTGATTACCAACCAAGATAGCTTTAAACGAAGTTTCATCAAGAGCCTGTGTTAGCCCTTCAATAATAGGTTCAGGACCTAAGTCCCCACCCATTGTATCAATTGCAATTGTTACTTGACTCATAAATTAGTCTTGTTCTTGTTTCTTATATTCACCAGTAGTCATATTCATTCTATGAGGCATTCTCCAAGTACCATCTTCATCTTTTACTGGTCTTGGTAGTGTAGCCTTGTAGTGTGTTCTTCTCTTTGCTGCTCTAGTTTTACTGTGTCTTCTCTTAGGAACTGCCATTGTTCATCCTTTCTAAATTTAAAATTCTATCTCCAAAATATCTTCTGAATCTTTACAGTCGATACAGAAGTTGTAATCCTCTTTAATAGAGCTAATTTCACTATTAATAATATAGTCAAAATCAACTGATCCGTTAAAGAATTCGATTACATCTATTTCTTTGTTGTTATTATACCTTCCCTCGCTTAAGATTAGCTCTAAGGGATAGGAAAACTCTTGCTTATACTCTTTGCCGCATCTATTACAAGTTAATGTAACATTTGCATTAAATCGAGAGCTTAACTTAACGCTATCTCTATCTACTCTATCTACTCTACCAACTATTTTAGCACTATCCTTAGAGTAGTCTATATCAATGGGTGTATGCTTTATTTTTAAAAAGCTTATCTCCATAGATTAAAGAACTTCCTCTTTATTAAAGAAGTACTCAATTTCGATTTTTGCATTCTCTAATGAGTCACTTCCATGTACTGCATTAGCATCTATACTCTCTGCAAAATCTGCTCTAATAGTACCAGCTTCTGCCTCTTTAGGATTAGTAGCACCCATAAGGTCTCTATTCTTAAGAACTGCACCCTCTCCCTCTAATACAGAGATAACTACTGGTCCACTAATCATAAACTCTACTAACTCACCAAAGAAAGGTCTATCTTTATGTACAGCATAAAAACCTTCTGCTTCCTCTTTTGTAAGTTGTTTCTTTTTAAGTGCTGCAACTCTTAAACCATTACTCTCAAATCTATCTAAAATCTTACCTATTACACCTTTTGCTACTGCATCTGGTTTAATTATTGATAATGTTTGCTCCATAATCTACTGTCCTTGTTAATTTTTGGATGAGATAATAGCATATAGTAAGTTAATTGTATATTAAAAAATGAAATAAGAAAGTAAATATTTAAAGAAGGTTTACAACTCCGCAAATAGCGAAGTTATAAATTAGCTAAATTTAGTCCTCAATAACAGGAGTACCGTTTTCGCCTCTGTTCTCTGCAGTTGGTAAACCATCTACAACATCAGACCATTGAATACAGCCCTCAGTTGGACAAGCTTCAGCACAAGCTGGAACATCATGATAACCTACACACTCAACACATTTATCAGCATATACATAATAAATCTCTTCACCTGTTGGATTATCATCCTCATCAACGATCGCTTCTACTGGACACTCATCTATACATGCCGCACAGTTAATACAACTATCAGTAATAATTACTGCCATTTGTTTCTCCTTTTATTAAATTGTAGTAATACTATACCAAAAGATTTTAAATTTTCTTTTAATATAGTCAAAAAAAGACTATTTTTCTAACTTCAAGTAGGATTTTATCTCATTTACCCTATTGATACTCTCCCATGTAAACTCTTTTACCTCTCTTCCAAAGTGTCCATATGAAGCTGTCTTATAATATATTGGTTTTAAAAGATCTAAATCTTTTATAATTCCAGCTGGTGTCAAATCGAAAACTTCTCTAACACACTCTTCTAATACTTTAGAGCTAAAATTACTATGGTTATGGGTATTAACCATAATAGATACTGGTTCAACTACACCAATGGCATATGCAATTTGAATAGTTACTCTATCACTTATGCCTGCTGCTACTAAGTTTTTAGCAATCCACCTAGCAGCATATGCTGCACTTCTATCTACCTTAGTTGGATCTTTACCACTAAATGCACCACCACCATGAGGACAGCTACCACCATATGTATCTACGATAATTTTTCTTCCCGTAAGTCCAGCATCACCTTGTGGACCACCAATTACAAAGCGCCCCGTTGGGTTAATATGGTAGAGTATATCATCAGCTAAAAGATCTTTAGGTATTACCTCTTCTATAATCTCTCTTTGTATATCTTTTTGTAGTTGTTCTTGTGTAATTTCTGGTGCATGCTGGGCAGATACTACAACAGTTTTAACTCTAAATGGTTTGCCATCTCTATATAATACGCTAACTTGTGCTTTACCATCTGGTCTAAGATATGGCAGTGTTCCATTTTTTCTCACCTCTGCTAATTTGGATGTAATTTTATGAGCTAAAGAGATAGGTAGAGGCATAAGCTCTTTTGTCTCATTACAAGCATATCCAAACATTAACCCTTGATCACCAGCACCTATAGTACCACTATCTTGGTCAACACCTTGATTGATGTCACTACTTTGCTCTCCAATAGCATTTAATACACCAGCACTTCTATAATCAAATCCATATGTTGCATCTGTATATCCAATCTCTCTTATAACATCTCTTGCAATCTCTTGCATTGGTGCATATATAGATGTTTTTAACTCTCCAGTAATGATACAAATTCCATTACTAACAAGTGTCTCGCAAGCTACTCTAGCTTTTGGATCTTTTTCTATAATATAATCTAATATAGCATCACTAATTTGATCTGCCATTTTGTCGGGATGACCTTCTGTTACAGATTCACTACTAAATATATACTCGTCCATTATCTCTCTTTATTAACTATCTTATCTGCTAACTGTTTAGGTGTGATTCCTAAATACTCCTCTATTAAAGATGTATTTCCATGAGGTATAAATTTATCTTTATACTCAAAACTTACAACCTTAATATTATCTATTGACTCTTTAGATAAAAACTCTAAAATAGAACTCCCTACACCACCCATTAGTGCACTATCACTAAATATATACCACTGTTTATACTCTTTTGCTAACTTAAGTAGCATACTCTTATCAAGTGGCTTTACAAATCTTAAGTCTAAAATAGCTATATCCTCATCTATTAATTCCTCTGTATCTATAGCTCTACCAACTCCATTACCATATCCAATAAAGAGACGGCTACTCTTGCCACTTTTAATTAGATAAGATTTAGCAAACTCAAACTCTGGAGCATTAAAATTATCTGCTAAAAATGATCCTCTTGGGTATCGAATTGCTAATGGCGTATCAAAATCAACAGCAAAATCTAATAAACTCTTTAATCCATTCTCATTACATGGAGCTGCTAGTGTCATATTAGGAATTGCCCTTAAAAAGCTTATATCAAATGCTCCTTGGTGTGTTTCTCCATCTTCTCCAACAATACCAGCTCTATCCATTGCAAATACAACTCCCAAATTCATTAATGCAATATCATGAATTACTTGATCATACCCTCTTTGCAAAAAAGTAGAGTATATTGTACAAAATGGTTTAAAACCCTCTTTAGCAAGTGGTCCCATAGAAGTGACTGCATGTTGTTCTGCAATTGCTACATCCCAAAATCTATTAGGAAACTCCTCTAATAGAGAGCTCATTCCTGTTCCACTTGGCATAGCAGCAGTGACTCCTACAATTTTACTATTCTCTTTTGCCAACTTTAATAGATGCTCACTATAGATTGCTGTTGCACTCTTTTTGTTACTTTTTTTAAGTGCTTTACCACTATCTAAATTAAATGCACTTACACCGTGCCAGTGCTCATGTGGTCCTTCAGCAATCTCATACCCTTTGCCCTTGGTTGTTTGTGCATGTACAATAACAGGCTTTTTTAAAGACTTTGCAAGTTCTAAAGCCTCTATAATACCCTCCATATTATGTCCACGGACAGGTCCAATATAATCAATTCCTAACTCTTCAAATAGTAATCCAGGAGTAATTAATTTAAATGAGTCTTCAAACTTCTTTGCCATATATGTTGCACTCTCTGGCATATGCTCTAATATAGACTCAATTTTTGTCTTAAACTTTTGATAAAAAGGTGTAGCCATGCCCTTAGATAGATATCTGCTTATTGCCCCAATTGGTTTAGCTATACTCATCTCATTGTCATTTAAAATTATAACTACTGGATATTTTCTGTCACCTAACTCATTAAGAGCTTCATATACCATACCAGCACTCATAGAGCCATCTCCAATAAATGCAACTGCTACTCTATCTTCTCCTTTGAGTGATATTGCTTTCGCAGCCCCAACAGCTAAAGATATCGATGTAGAGCTATGTCCTGCTTTATAGTAGTCAAACTCACTCTCATCAGGGCTTGTATATCCACAAATACCACCAAATTGTCGTAGAGTATCAAAACTATCCCATCTATCGGTAAGTAGTTTATGTGCATAGGCTTGATGACTAACATCAAAAAGAAATGGATCTTTTTTTACATCAAAAACATAATGCATTGCAACTATTAAATCTGTAGCACCAAGAGTAGAGCTTAAGTGCCCTCCATTTTTGCTAACAGTTGTTAAAATCTTATCTCTTATTTTAGTAGCTAAATTCTCTAACTCCTCTATAGAGTAACTTTTAATATTCAACTCTACCCCTTACTAGACTCTTTTATAAATCTAAAAATATTATATATATCTATCTCGTCAACTCTTTTATACTCTAAGCTTAAAGCTTTAAGAGCTCTATTTATTTGTTTAATAGTTATCTCATCACTACTATTTATAGATACCTCCTTAATCTTAGGAGTACTCTTTAAAAGCTTAGCTTTAAACACTATAACTCCTTACTAAGCTCACTAAGTAACCTACTATTTTGATCCTCTAAACCTATAGTTACTCTAATAGCATTTAACCCATAACTTGCTAAATCTCTTACTATTATACCCTTTTTCATCAAAGAGCTAGCAATTTTAGATGAGTTTTTCTCTTTAAATAAATATGTTATAAAATTTGTAGCACTTGGTATATACTCTATATTGTTTACCACTGCAAAATCTATATATCTACTCATCTGCTCTTTATTTAGATTAATACTTTTTGTTACAAACTCAATATCTTTAGTAGCTTCTATTGCAGCAGCTAAAGATATAGTAGATATATTAAATGGTGGACGAACTTTATATAGTGTATCTATTAGAGTCTTGTTCGCAATACCATAACCTACTCTCATACCACCTAAACCATAAGCTTTAGAGAATGTACCAAGATAGATAACATTACTAAAATCTATGAAATCTTTTGGTTCTAGTTTATAGTTACTATCTTCGATATACTCCATATATGCACAATCTACAACTACTAGAGATTCTTTTGGTGTAGCATTAATTATCTCTAATACATCAGCTCTACTTGTTGCATCTCCTGTTGGATTATTTGGTGTACAAATATATACAATATCTGGAGAGTGTTTATTAATAGCCTCTTTAAACTCATCTACAATATGTCTATAGCTATTAGTTTTAATGATACTTGCACCAAAGCTTTTTGCATATATCTCATACATTGCAAATGTAACTGCAGATGTTAAAATTGTGCTACTTCTATCTAGCTTTACATGTGATATAAACTCTAAAATCTGATCACTTCCTGCACCTACTATTATCTCTTTACTATTAACATTAAACCTATTACTAAGCTCCTCTTTTAGCTCAAACATGCTATCATCAGGATATAAAGAGGCTTTAGTTGAGACTTCACAAATTTTTTGTGAAACTTTTGGTGAGCAACCTAGTGGATTCTCATTAGATGCTAATTTGATAACATCTTTCGCATCAATTCCATACTCTCTAACAACTAACTCTATTGGTTTTCCAGCTTCGTAAACTTTTATATCATCTAAATAGTTATTAAACATCATCTGCCTCTTTTACATATGAACCAAGATTCTTTATCTCATCTTTATATCTTTTAAATATCTCTTTTATCTCATTATCATCTTTATGACCATTAAACTCTAAAAAGAATATAGAGACTCCTCCTACTATATGAGACTTAATTTTAGTTAAGTCAATATTGTGCTCTTTAAAATCTAGTAAAAAATCAACCAATGCACCTGGTCTATTTTTTAATTTTGCCAAAATTGTTGTTTTGTCCTCTCCACTTGGAGCTACATCAATCTTACTAATTACAAAAAATCTTGTTCTATTTTTATCATCATCCTCTATATTTCTAAATAGTATTGGAACATTATACATTTTAGCAGCTACTTCAGCACAAATTGCTGCAGAACCCTCTTCTTCTTTTGCAAGTTGCGCAGCTTTTGCAGTAGAATCTACGGGTATTAGCTCTATATTATCTAAACCAAAATCTCTTAAAAAATTGCTACATTGATTAAAAGCAATATCTTTAGAATAGACTCTTTTTATCTTCTTTATATTATTGCATGTTGCTACAAATACATGATGAACATCTAAAACAATCTCTCCAACTATCTTTAAGTTGTAATCATTTAAACAGTTAATGGTATCACTTACAATACCATTTGTTGTATTCTCTATTGGTACAATTCCAAAACGAGCTTTATCTCTTTGTACCTCTCTGAAAACACTAGTAATTGTAGTTAAAGGTACATAGTTGCCACTTAAGCCAAACCTTTTCTCTGCTGCTTGGTGAGTAAAACTAGCCTCTGGTCCTAGATAGGCAATTAATTCATGTTTTTCATAGTTTCTAAATGTAGATATAATTTGAGAAAATAGAGACTCTAGTAGTTGCTCACTAAGTTTGCCAGAAGACTCCTTATTTATTCTCTTTAATCTATCTACTATCTCTTTCTCTCGTTCTGGGCGATATATAGGAGAGTTAGTTCTACTTTTAAACTCTGCAACTTTCTCTACTAACTCAACCCTTTGGTTAAAGAGTTCTAAAACTTGATTATCTATTTTATCTAATTCATATCTAATATCATCCAAATCCATAACTAGTCCTTTAAATATAACCTCTCTTGCTCTATCAAGTCCTCAAAACTCTCTCGTCTTCTAATAACTCTAAACTCTCCATTATCATAGGCAACCTCACAAGCTTTACCTCTTGTATTATAGTTGCTAGCCATTGTAAAACCATATGCACCTGCACTATTAACTACCAACAAATCCCCACCTTCTAAAGGTGGCATTAGAGTATCTTTTGCTAAAAAATCTCCACTCTCACAGATTGGTCCAACAATATCTGTAGGGCTCTCTTTGCCATCTTTTCTCTCAACAGACTCAATTTTATGGTAAGCATTATATAAAGATGGACGAAGTAGATCGTTCATAGCAGCATCAACGATTGTAAATCTTTTTGAACCATTTATCTTTTCATATAAGACTTTTGTTACCAAATATCCACCATTTGCACTCATATATCTACCTGGCTCACAAACTAAAGTAACATCTAAGCCTTTAGTTGCACTAATAATAGCCTCGGCATAATCTTTTGGGTCTATTAAAATCTCATCACTATATTTAATACCAAGCCCTCCACCAAAATCAAAAAACTTTATATCTATATCTATTGCTTTTAAAGAGCGAACTAAATCTGCAATAATTTGTGCTGCTTCTGCAATTGGTTCTAGATTTGTTAGCTGGCTACCAATATGAAAGTGTATTCCAATAGGATCTAAATAGTCAGAGTTTTTAGAGTAGATATACATTCTCTTTGCCATATCTATATCTACACCAAATTTATTCTCATGAAGACCAGTAGAGATATATGGGTGTGTTTTTGGGTCAACATTGGGGTTTACCCTTACAGATACTCTAGCTTCAATACCTATCTCTTTAGATACCTCTTCAACTAAGTGAAGTTCTGCTTCACTCTCTGTGTTAATCATTAAAATCTTAAGCTCTAGAGCCTCTTTTATCTCATCGTAGCTTTTACCTACACCAGAGAAGATTATCTTATATGGTTCAATACCTGCTAATAAGGCTCTTTTTACTTCGCCTATACTTACACAATCCGCGCCACTACTCTCTTTTGCAAAGTTGGCAATTACACTTAAATTTGAGTTAGCTTTAACTGCATATGTTATAAGTGATTTTTTACCCTCAAAAGCCTCTTTAAGGGCTCTATATTGGCTCCTCATATACTTAAAATCATAAATATATAGTGGTGTACTAAACTCTTCTGCTGCTTTTTTAAAATCTATAGACATTTTTAACCTCGAACTATTATCATTTTTGGAAGATTTTACCCAAAAAGCTTTAATATTGAGTAAAACTATATGTTATTGCGTTTTTTTACTAGTAGATATAGAGAAATAATAGCAAGAACCAAAACTATAACTGGCTGTCCCAAAATTGCAGGTAGTGTACTATTTTTGCTAAGCATACTTGTACTATAGAGCAGACTCCAAACAACAAGTGTCGCCCCAAGTGAATATAAATAGTATTTAGATCTACTAAAAAATCTTTGATGAAGTGGAGTCAACATACCAATAATTAGTATTAAAAATGGAGCAAATAGTGGCATTATAACTCTTTCATATAGTGCAGCTTTTATTTTTGAGTTATCTATATTTTGTTCATTAAGTAGACTCATTGCCTTAAGCCCATCTTGAATACTCATTCTTTTACCTTCATAAAGTAGCCTTACAACTTTTGGGTAGTATCCCTTTAAAATAGTAACCTCTTTTATTTGCTCTACTCGATAGCCTTGTGGCAGATTGTTTTTATACTTTATTACCTTTTTTACTACATCTTTAGCTAACCAAGCACCATCTTTAAAAGTAGCTTTTTTAAACTCCATTAGGTATCTTAATCTATCGTTGTTAATATAGTAAAGTGTTACATCTTTTAACTCTTTGTTAACTGCATCCATACTCTTAGCAGATACAAAACTACTATTATATTTAAAGAAAATATTCTCTACACTATGGTAAATTTGAGTATCACTTATAATTGCTTCTGCTTTATCTCCTGCATATGCAAACTTTGTAAAGTTTAATCCAATAACAGTAGCAATAATTAGAAATGAACCTATAAATATAGGTTTAATTAGTGAAAATTTTTTATAACCAAATGAGCTAAAAGCTACTAAATGATTTTTAAAAAGCAAAGAAGAGAGTGCCATTACAGCCCCAAAAACAAGAGCTATTGGATAGATTAGTGATAAAGTATTACTTGCAATATAGTATATATATAAAAAAGCTCTATTCATCCCCTCTATACTTTTCATATGCTGTACAAAATCTATAAGTGTTATTATAAATACAAGCGCAAACAGAGTTATAAAAAAACTTCTAAGGTATAGTTTAAAGATATAAAAAAAGGCTCTTAAATTCATCTATCCTACTTTAAATAACTACTATCTTTTTTAGAGAAAGTGCTTTTAAGCTCATCTATTGATATATCTTGCCAAGATTGTGCAACTTTTGCACCATACTTAATAAAATAATCTAATAATTTCGCCTCTTCATTATTAAATTTGCCAAGTACATATCCTGCTACCATCTCTTTTCTTGGTGGTTTATCTACACCTAATCTTAAGCGATTATACTCTTTTCCAATCATAGAGTCAATAGACTTTAAACCATTATGACCACCATTACCACCACCATTTTTTACTCTAACTGCACCAAAGGGCAGATCTATCTCATCGTGTATTACTAAAATATCATCTAAATCAATCTTATAAAAGTTTTTAACAGATTGCAAACTCTTACCAGATAGATTCATAAATGTTGTAGGCTTTAATAGTAGTAAATCTCCACTCTTATATAGCTCACCCTCATGAGATTTTTTTGAAATATTATTTGAGTTAATAGTTTTTAGTAGTTCATCAATAACCATAAATCCAATATTATGGCGTGTTGCAGTGTATGTCAGGCCGGGATTGCCCAACCCAACTATAAGTTTCATTATCTAGCTTTAATTACACCACAGATAGAAACATGTGATCTATCCATTAATTTTGTATTAGCAGGAGCTTCTAAATCTCTAATTAAGATAGAGTCATCTCTCTCTAAATCAGTTACATCAAGAGTAAACTTAGCAGGAATATCTTCTATTCTACCTCTTACTTTAAGTCTTCTTTTAGTAATAATTAAAACACCTTTGTTTTTAAGACCCTTAGCAGTACCAGTAGTCTCAACAGGTACTAGGTAATCACTAACTGTATCAGCTAAAGCAACTCTTAGATCAACATGTAAAATAATACCTGTAATTGGGTGTAGTTGATACTCTTGAACAACTACATTATACTCTTTACCATCAATTTGTACAGGGAAAGCAAGTGAATCTTTATTTCTTACAGTTCTTACAAACTCTCCATGTTTAAATGCACAGTGAACATTCTCTACGCCATTAGCATAGATGTTCGCTATTAGATAACCATCTCGGCGAAGTTTCTTAGCATTGCTCTTACCGATACTATCTCTAACTATTCCTTCTAACATCATAATTCCTTAAAATAAATTTGAGCGCAAATTATACTTAAAAGTTTATAATTTTTTGCTTATTATAAATGCTACTTCCAAAAACTCTAATTATTAATAGTTTAAATGTCTGCTTTAGAGGTAAATATAGATATTGTAAGGTTGATTTTTTGCTTTTAAAAACTATGAGTGTGAAACTATTATTAAAATGTGAGACTATTAGTGATGGGTGAGGATTACATCATCCCCATACCACCCATACCGCCCATGCCACCCATATCTGGTGCCATTGGAGCTTGTGTAGCGTTTCTCTCTGGAATATCGCTTACAGTTGCCTCTGTAGTTAAAAGTAAACTTGCAACACTAACAGCATTTTGTAGTGCTACTCTCTCTACTTTTAGAGGATCTATTATTCCAGCTTCAAACATATCTACATACTCGCCAGTAGCAGCGTTAAAGCCTTCATTTTCATTTTCACTATTTGTAACTTGGTTCGCTACAACACCTGCATCAAATCCAGCATTTTCAGCTATCTGCTTGATTGGTGCTTTGATAGCTCTTAAGATAATATCTGCTCCAACTTGCTCATCGCCTTTAAGCTCTAAAGTTACTGATTTACCAGCTTTAACAAGTGCAGCTCCACCACCAATTACGATACCCTCATCAACAGCAGCTTTTGTTGCACTTAGTGCATCATCTACTCTATCTTTTTTCTCTTTCATCTCTGTCTCAGTTGCAGCACCAACTTTAATTACAGCAACACCACCACTAAGTTTTGCAAGACGCTCTTGAAGCTTCTCTTTATCGTAGTCGCTAGTTGTGCTCTCCATTTGGTTTTTAATCTCTTTAACTCTAGCTTCTACAGTCTCTTTACTACCTTTTCCATCTACAATTGTAGTATCATCTTTATCTATTACTACTCTTGCAGCTTGACCTAGTTGATCTACTGTTGTCTTCTCTAAAGTTAATCCTAACTCTTCAGTTATTAATGTACCACCAGTTAAAATTGCAATATCTTTAAGCATCTCTTTTTTTCTATCACCAAAACCTGGAGCTTTAACTGCTGCAATATTTAATACACCTTTTAGTCTATTTAGAACTAAAGTTGTTAGTGCTTCACCCTCTACATCATCTGCAATAATAAGTAGTGGTCTTCCACTTTGTTGAGTCTGCTCTAGTAGTGGTATAAGATCTTTTAAAGAGCTAATTTTACTATCAGTAATTAAAATTAGTGGATTCTCCATCTCAGTTGTCATTTTTTCGCTATTAGTAATGAAGTAAGGACTTAAATATCCTCTATCAAACTGCATACCCTCTACAACTTCTAGCTCATCATTAATACCTTTAGCCTCTTCAACTGTAATAACACCATCTTTACCAACTTTTTCCATAGCCTCTGCTATTAAGTTACCAATAGTTTCATCAGAGTTTGCAGAGATTGTAGCAACTTGTGCTATCTCTTTTTTATCTTTTACATCTTTACTAATCTTTTTAAGCTCTTCAAATATCTCAGCTGCTGCTTTATCCATACCTCTTTTTACTTCGATAGGGTTTGCACCAGCAGTGATGTTTTTAAGACCCTCTTTAAAAATAGATGCAGCTAAAACTGTTGCAGTTGTTGTACCATCACCAGCTTCATCTGCTGTGTTGCTAGCAACCTCTTTTACTAGTTGTGCACCCATATTTTCTAATGTATCTTCTAGTTCAATCTCTCTTGCAACTGATACACCATCTTTTGTAATGCTAGGAGCTCCAAAGCTCTTTTGAATTAAAACATTTCTACCTCTAGGTCCCATTGTAACTTTAACTGCATCAGCTAACTTTACAACACCATTATATATACCATTTCTAGCATTATCACCAAAGAAAATCTCTTTTGCCATACATACTCTCCTTTTATACTATTTTAATAATCCTAATATATCATCGCTATTTAAAATTAAATATTCACTATCTTCAAGTGTTATTTCACTACCTACATACTTACCAAATACAACTGTATCACCTACGTTAATACCTTCTTCTTGTGCATCTGGACCAACTGCTAATACTTTACCTTGTAGTGGTTTCTCTTTTGCGTTATCTGGTAAAATAATACCACTTGCTGTAGTAGTTACTTCCTCTTCTCTCTCTATTAATACTCTATTTGCCAATGGCTGAAAGTTCATATCTTTCTCCTTACCATAATTTTTTACGTCGCAATTATAGTATGAAAAATGTTAAAAGTCAATAGTACTATTCTAAAGTTTAGTCATATAGACTAAATAAACTTAAATAATTAAACGTAATTATATATATTTTATGAAAAATATTAATTTTTTAACAATTTTAATATTTATTAAAGCTTTATTAGATATTATTTCGCACACAAAATAAATTTGTGGCAAGGTAGCTCAGCTGGTTAGAGCGCTGGTCTCATAAGCCGGAGGTCGGGGATTCGAGTTCCCCTCTTGCTACCACTTCTTTTATACTCAAATAATCAACTTTTACTAAATATTAACTATCTTTTCTACAAAATAACACTTTTTGCTATATATTTAAGATTAATTAATATTAAATATGTTATTCTATGGTTAACATTTATAAATATCAAGGAGTATATCATGAAAAAGGTAGCTGTAACATTAGGTTTTTTAATCTCCTTATCACAATTTGGTTTGGCTGAAAATATTGATGGTACATTAGCAGTAGATACAGAGAACACACTTACAAAAACAAAAAAGAGTGCAGCAGAAGTTGGTACAACTATAGGTAATGGAATAAACAATACAGCAGATAGCGTTAATACAACAGTAAATAGTGCAACTAGCACTCTTAACGAATATGAAGTTAATGCAAAAGATAGTGTAGCTGCAGACTCTGTTCCACTATCAACAGGATATGGATATTCAGGTTCATCATATCTTGAAGGTCCATTTGTTGGTTTAGAGACATCAGGTGTATTAGCTTCAGAAGCAGATGGCAAGAGTGGAAGCGGTATGAGTTTAGGTTTAAGATTTGGTGCTCAAAATATAGAGTGGAGAACAATGGCTGTTTTAGAAAGATTTAGTGCAGATGAAGAGTATAATAACTACTTAAGAGGACTTTTACAGTTTGACTACTACTTTTTAGGAGCAGATAATTTAATGGTAGATACATTTGCTATTAGACCATATGCAGGTGTAAATGCAGGTGGACTATCTTTAGATACTCAAACAGATAATATTAAAACACTTACATATGGTGGACAATTTGGTGCCACAATGAATGTAACTAATCAGATAGACTTAGATGTTGGATATAGATATAATCTAGCTACATCAGATTTGATTGATCATACATCAAATATAAGTGTTGGACTACACTACAAATATTAATATTTAGTCCACTTTTGGGCTAAATATCATCTTTTTATTTAACTACATATATACTTAACAATTTAATTTGGTATAATTTTACAACTACAACTTTAGGAAAAGTAATGATAGATTTAAAATATTTAGAGAAAAACTTTGATGAAGCATCTGCTAAATTAGCAAAAAAAGGTGTTGATTTAACTATATTAGATGAGCTAAAAGTACAATTTGCAATGCTAAAAGAGGCAAAACAGAGTTTTGAAGATAAGCGTGCAATGCAGAAGTCTCTATCTAAAGAGTTTGGTGCATATAAAGCGCAAGGTAAAGATATAACAGAGTTAAAATATAAGTTAGATAAACTTAAAGAAGCGGCGACCTTACTAGAGCAAAAAGCTAATAGTATAGAAGATGAGTTAGCAAAAAAAGCACTAGTTATTCCAAATTTTCCATACGATGTTGTACCAAATGGAGAGAGCGAAGATGACAATATAGAGATTAAAAAAATTTTAACTCCACAAGAGTTTAATTTTACTCCAAAAGAGCATTGGGAGCTTGCTGAGATAAATAGTTGGATCGATTTTACAAGAGGTGTAAAGTTAGCTAAAAGTCGTTTTGCACTACTTCAAAATAGAGCTGCAAAACTTGAAAGGGCTTTAATTAACTTCTTTTTAGATAAAAATACAAAAGCTGGATTTAACGAAGTCTCTCCTCCAATTTTAAATAACTCTAAAATGCTACAAGGTACAGGGCAGTTACCAAAATTTGAAGATGATCTATTTAAAATAGAGGGAGAAGATCTATATCTTATACCAACAGCAGAAGTGCCACTTACAAATATCTTTAACGACGAAATTCTACAAGATAGTGAACTTCCAGTTTTATTAACTGCTGCAACTCCATGCTTTCGAAAAGAGGCGGGTAGTGCAGGGCGAGATACAAGGGGTATAATTCGTCAGCATCAATTTGATAAGGTAGAGATGGTAGCAATTGTGAAACCAGAGCAAAGTGATGAGATATTTGAAATGATGGTTAAAAATGCATCTGATATTTTAACAGAGCTTGGTTTACCACACCGTTTAGTTGAGTTATGTGGTGGAGACTTAGGCTTTAGTGCAGCAAGAACAATAGATTTAGAAGTCTGGCTACCAGGACAAAATCAGTATCGCGAGATTAGCTCAGTAAGTATTATGAGCGACTTCCAAGCACGTCGTGCAAAAATCAGATATAAAGATGGTAAGAAAAACCTACTTACACATACACTTAATGGCTCTGCTTTAGCAGTAGGTAGAACTATCGTTGCAATTATGGAGAACTATCAACAAGAAGATGGAACAATAGAGACACCAGAAGCTTTAAAACCATATCTAAATAGATAGAGGCGACTCTCTCTTCTATTTAAAAAGGCACTACTATTTTTATTTTTTATAATTATAATACCACACTATCAATAACCTTAAATATACTAAAATAGCTTAATTACATCATATGTTTTGACAACAATAAAATTTCAAAATTAAAAGTGATAAATGCTTTTTATAACTAATTTAAAAAGTCTTCAACCTCTTTTTACTTTATCTTACCCATCTTAATTAAATCCAACTCTTTAAGCCTCTCTCCTCTTATTTAACATAACTTTTATATATACTGAGATAACTAAAATAAGTTTAGTATTCATAATCTATTTATATATATCACCACGAAAACCAATATCTTGAACAATAGCTTCAACTATTATTTGGTTATCAACTATCTTTAAAATAATCCTAATATCGCCTTTTCGTATTCTAAAAATATCTTTTAAGTTACCTTTCATCTGCTTGTAATCAATATTTTCATCAATATTGTAAAAATATTTTTTTATAAACTTAATAATCAATGAATCAATATCATCTTCTGTTATAATACTATTTTTATTTAAAAATTTGGTAGCTTTTTTTAGATAGGTAATTTTAATCTCTCTATTCATATGTTAATCTCTATAACCTTAGAATGAGAAACCTCTTTATCCTCTTTACTCATATTATTTAAAATATACTCTATCTCTTTTTGCTCCAAAGCATCATAAGCCTTTTGTAACATCTCATACTCTTCTATCGATAAAATC
The DNA here is from genome assembly GCA_947311565.1 of uncultured Nitratifractor sp. Lineage (GTDB taxonomy): Bacteria > Campylobacterota > Campylobacteria > Campylobacterales > Sulfurovaceae > JAADEQ01. The sequence continues at coordinate 2,683 of CAMZLH010000053.1, read as the reverse complement.
ACAGCTTCAGGCTTATTTCTTCTAATAATTGCAATTTTATCAAACTCTTTTGACTTTACCTTATCAAGATAACCACCAAGAGACTTACCAAGCTCAGTAATACCCACCATCTCCTCTTTTACATAACTAACCATATTTTTCTCCATATTTAAATATATATTATTATACAATAAAAAGTTATAATTGTAAAGAGTTGTATCGATTATAAATTAAGATATACTTTGCCGTTCAAAAAAATAAAAAAAGTTATCTGTATGCCAGATTTTAGGAATGCTTTGTTGTATTTAAGATAAATCTTGCCATCTTTTTGGGCTAAAGTTTCGATGGGGGGTTGGTTTAGGTGGACTTTTAAAGTATTACTCATTTTTATTCTCTAAATAATCCAAAATAAAAAGACCAAATGCCACTACAATCATCAATCCACCTATCCAAGGATTTGGGTCTAAATCTATTCCTAAATATTTACCTATTAGTTTATTAACTATTGGTAAAAAAGTAGAACCACCAATACCAAGCAGTAAAAGCCCGACTCTAAAAAATCTTCTTTTAGGGTTAAAAAATATTACAACTAAAAATGCGACAATAGCAACACCTAACGATGGCAATAGTTTACCAAGCCATAAATAAGTCCCCACTCCTGTAAACAGACCACCTATTAAACTTATAAACCACCATTTTTTGTAAAATGGAGATTTTTTAACTTCTGGTGGTTTTGGATTACCTGGAATTGGTTTTGGCTCTGGGATAATGTTATTAATTACAAAAGTAGGCTTTTTGTCTGTTTCATTCTCTTCTAAATCTGGAACTTTTATGCCCTCTAATAACTCTCTTGAGTTTACTTGTTCAAAACTATTTTGACATTGTATATTTACATTTTTAGCCATTGCTTTCTTTATAGTGCTAATCTTGTAATACTCTTTACTTTCAGCCCCAATACACTCACTACATATACAAGGCACCATCTCATCAAAAGATATATTTCTAAACCATCGCCCGTGTATCTTTTTAATCTCTTCTCTTACCTCATGCAATAGATACTTTCTCTGTTCTAAAGAGCCATATACTTTTATATCAATAACTTTTAATCCATCTCTATTCTCTTCTTGTATCACCTCTGCAACTGCACCGTTTTTTTCTAAAATCAAGCCCTTTTTCCAAACCAAATCATCTTTTATATTTTCGCTCAATCTTACTATGAGTCTCTCTATTATTCCATAAGGCATAAAAGTATATTTAAACCTATAATACAAATAATCATCGCCCAAATCTACGTATGTAGCTTTTGTATTTGATAAAAATTGTGGTGCCAAATAGATATTTTTTTGTTTGTCTATCTCGTAACATATCTCAAAATTATCTTTTAGCAGTAAAGCAAAGAGTTTACCTCTCTCATCTACACTATAGGCACTCCATATTTCATCATATTTCTCTTTAGAAAATCTGCCGTTACTTGTTGCAATCTCTTCATCTGATAACAGAGCATAGAGTGCCTCTACTGCCCATTGTGGTTTTAAAATAATAAAGTTTCTTAAAATGGTATCTTCACTAAAGTGCAATAGGCTACCAACCATATGAAGATAGCTACTAAGTAGCATTTGCGATGCTTCCCTATTAACATCTGATGCGTTGCATATTTGTTCAAACTCATCAAAAGATATATGCGCTTTATTGTTTGCATATAAATTATCTTGTATATCTGCCCACCTTGCTGGTCTTTGCTCGTTTACTGTTGGCAAAGAGGCTATCATCTCTTTAATCTTTTGCTCCATAGATGCGTAGTGGCTATCTCTTTTTGACAAATCTACCTCTATTACCTCTATTTGAAGTTCAGGATACATTTTTTTATAATACTCCAAATCAAAATCAAACTGATACTCACGATGTTTTCTATTTTTTACAACCAACACGGGGCTATATTTGCCCTTAGATTCTCCTAAAAGATGGATAATCTTAAACCAATAAGGAAAATTGCTTGACTCTTTTCTATCGTTTGCCGTTACTAACACATATAAAGCATCAGGTGTTAAAAAAAACTGATGGGTCATATATTGTATCTCTTGTCCGCCAAAATCCCAAATATTGGCTATTAATTCTCTTTTGTTTTCTTCATTTGGGTCTTTAAACTTCCAGCTATCTACCTCTATACCTAAAGTTGTCGGTGTAACACTTGGCATAAATGTAGAGTCTCTTAACATCTTGCTTAGTGTCGTCTTGCCAGATTCTGGCTCTCCAACAACAATAAGTTTTGCTTCATTTAACTTTTGACTGCCTTGCTCTTCTATGTTTTTAAAATACTCCAGCACAGCATTAGTGCCTTGCTCCACAATCTCTAAAGGTGGAGTTTCTAAAGGATTCCCATTTAAGTAAATTCCATCTTTAAAAATAATATTTGTTATACCAATTTTTTCTATCAAATTTTTTAGTGGTGTAATATCGCTTATTTGGTTATCGCTAATATTAAGCACTGTTAGGTTTTGTAATTTTGATAGTGGTGTGGTATCGCTTATTTGGTTATTGCTAAGAACTAAGCCCTGTTAGGTTTTGTAATTTTGATAGTGGTGTGGTATCGCTTATTTGGTTATTGCTAATATAAAGCCTTGTTAGGTTTTGTAATTTTGATAGTGGTGTGGTATCGCTTATTTGGTTATTGCTAATATAAAGCCTTGTTAGGTTTTGTAATTTT
>CAMZLH010000052.1 GCA_947311565.1 uncultured Nitratifractor sp. | reverse complement strand
TATATCTCTAAATTTTTTTCTATCATACTGATAGCCAAAGAGAATAACTTCAAATATGCTAATTACATCGGGGAAAACATAAATATCTTCATAATAAATAATACTATTATCACTACTTAATTTAGATTTATGGCTATGAATCCACCCTGGCATTTCACCTGTAGTCTCTTTTTTTTCTATTCTAAAACTCTTAATATCTAACTCGTAAACTTGCGTATATCCCTCTTTTCTGAATCTACCATAACTTAGGTTACCTATAATAATAATTTTATCATCAACTAGCGTAGCTGTATGAAAGTCTGTAGGTATAAAGACATTTTCCGGGTATAGATAAAAATCGAGGCTACCATCTACATTTACGACTGTTACATCATTATAGATATAAAAGTCTGGGTCATAATAATCTTCATGTTCTCCTGCTATATGTATCTCTCTACCATCTGCTAAAAAAGTTACACTCTTTCCAAATCTGTCAAATGACCATCTAGCAATTCTGTCACCATAAGTATACTTTTTAAACTCTTTACACAAACTATATGCGCTTAATCTACTAGAGACACCATATTCCCAAACTTTAGATTTGACTTTTGTAGGGTTATTATCACCCATACGAGGAGATTCCCAAGCATTATAATCACTTTTATTAATATCTTTTTTAGATATGTTTAATGTTCTTCCATATTTACAAAAATCACTAATATTATCTTCATTAGCAAAAAAAGATATCTCGTTATTATTGATAGTATTCCTAAATGATTCTATCTTCTTAGCTATCTCTTTTTTTCTAACTAGTCTTTATACCAAATGATTTAAATCTCTTTTTTATATCTCTAAATTTTTTTCTATCATACTGATAGCCAAAGAGAATAACTTCAAATATGCTAATTACATCGGGGAAAACATAAATATCTTCATAATAAAATGTGATTAGACCCACATCTTCAATATAGGCTATTAGTTCATCTCCATTATAAAGATATATCATAGTAGATAATAAGCTATCTACTTTATTATTTAATCCAGAACAGATCTCATCTTTTTCTAAATCTAACTTATCCATAAGTATAGATTTATCTTTAGGATTATCTTTTATATACTCATATCCTAACTCATTTAAAAAACCTTGTAGCTCCTTATTTGTTAAGGATAACTCTATGTCTTGCTTTAATTTTTTATTCATTTAGCTCTTCTATATAAAATTAATTAAAATGGTATTAAGTTAATTGGTGTAGTGATATTTGTGATAGTAAATAGTAATACTATCTGTTTAAATCAAAAATTTAGAATAAAGAGAAGGGCAAAAGCTCTTCTCTGTTAGCTAGTAGATTAATCTTTTACTTCAAACTGCTCTCTACCTATTTGGTAAAGGTCTCCACCAAATGTGTCGTTTACAACAGTTACTGGAAAGTTCTCTACCGTAAGCTCTCTAACCGCTTCTGGTCCTAGCTCTTCATATGCAATTACTTTTGCACTCTTTATCTGCTTGCCAAGTAGTGCACCTGCACCTCCTGTCGCTCCAAAGTAGATTCCTCCATGCTCTTTACATGCATCTTTTACCTCTTGGCTTCTTCCACCTTTTCCTATCATTCCACGGCTTCCAAACTTTAACATTGTTGGAGAGTAGCTATCCATTCTGTAGCTTGTTGTTGGTCCAGCACTTCCTATTGGGTCACCTGGCTTTGGTGGTGTTGGTCCTACAAAATAGATAACGCTTCCCTCTATAGAAAATGGAAACTCTTCGCCATTTTCGAGTAGTTTAACCAATCTTGCATGTGCTGCATCTCTTGCTGTATATATTGTTCCTGTAAGAAGCACTATATCACCAGCTTTTAGTTTTCTTGTATCCTCTTCGCTTAGAGGTGTTGTTAAGTTATACTCTGCCATTATCCTCTCCTTAAATTGTTATATGTGTATGTCTTGAGCTGTGGCACTGTACATTTACAGAAACAGGTAAAGATGCAATATGGCAAGGATTAGCCTCTATATGCACACCAAGAGCAGTTTTTGTTCCACCCATTCCCATTGCACCTATTCCAAGCTTATTAATCTCTTCTAACATAATCTCTTCTAACTCTGCCATCTCTGGGTCTTCATTTGTGGTTCCTAAATCTCTAAAAAGAGCATGTTTAGAGCTAATACAAGCCTTCTCAAATGTTCCACCAATTCCTACACCTACTGTAATTGGAGGGCAAGGGTTTCCACCTGCATCACTAATGCACTCTTTTACAAAGTTTATAATACCCTCTTTACCAGCAGCTGGAGGGAATACTCTAGCACGGCTAACATTTTCACTACCACCACCTTTTGCAGCATACTCTATCTCTATTTTGTCACCCTCGACAATATCAAAGTGAATAATTGCAGGTAGGTTGTAACCTACTGTATCTTTTAGGTTTGCACGGCTAAATGGCTCACATGTAGATGCTCTTAAGTAGCCATCTGTATAACCCTTTTCTGTGCCCTCGTTTATTGCATCTTTTAGTAGTCCACCAGCTACTTTAACATCTGCACCAACACGCACAAAAAATACTGCCAAGCCAGTATCTTGGCAAAGTGGTCTTTTCTCATCTCTTGCAATTTTTGCATTCTCTAAAAGTTGCTCAATTACCTTTTTGCTAACTTCAGATTTCTCCTCTTTGTAAGCTGTCTCTAAGTACTCTAAAGTATCTTCTGGTAGATTAGTAGCTGTTGTCATAATCATATTTTTAACTGCATCAACAATATCGTTATATGCGACTTCTCTCATATTATCTCCTTATTTTTATTTAAGCTAAAAGCTTTATGCTTTGCGTCTTCAGCGATAAAAATTCTTTAAGCAAAGAATTTTTTATCTTTAAGCACATCTATCATCTCTCTTACAGAATCTACAGAGTGTGCAAACTGCTCTTTTTGTTCATCCGTTAAGCTCATCTCAAAAAGCTTCTCAACTCCGTTTGCTCCAAGCGCTACAGGTACACCAGATACAACATCGCTATATCCATAGTGTCCATCTAAATATACAGCACATGGGTGAATCTGCTTCGTATCTCTTAATATCGCCTCTACCATAATAGCCGTAGCTTTAGCAGGTGCGTAGTATGCAGATCCTGTCTTTAGGTAACCAACAATCTCTGCTCCTCCATGTTTAGTTCTCTCAACAATCTCTTCTATTTCATCTTTAGTTAAAACATCTGCTAATGGTACACCAGCAACTGTTGAGAACTTAGGTAAAGGAACCATTGTATCACCATGACCACCCATTACGCTTGCTCTAATTTGTCCAGCACCATAACCAATTTTTTCAAATATAAAGTGTGCCATTCTTGCACTATCTAATATTCCTGCCATTCCAACAACTCTCTCTTTTGGAAAGCCAGACTCTTTAAGTGCAACATATGTCATTACATCAAGAGGGTTAGATACCATTATAATAATAGAGTTAGGTGCATATTTTTTAACATCTGCAACCACCTCTTTTGTAATTTCTGCATTTATCATAAGCAGGTCGTCTCTTGTCATCCCTGGTTTTCTAGGGCTTCCTGCAGTAATTACAACAATATCACTATCTTTCATATCGCTAGCTTCGTGAGCAACTTTTACAACTGTATGTGTTCTTGCAACATTTGCTGCTTGGCTCATATCTAAAGCTTTTCCCATTGATATATCTGGGTTTCTATCTCTTAACCAAATCTCATGACAACTACCATTCATTGCCAAAGAGTAAGCAACTGTTGCCCCAACATTACCTGCACCAATTATACTTACCTTTTTACCTTGCATCTTCTCCATGTTTGTAGCTCCTTATTATGATAGATAGCTACAACACAACTAAAAACTTTTTCAAGATCTTAATTGTATTGTGTTTTTGGGCTATCTATCGTTTTAAAATTTTTTACATTGTAAGGTCACATTAGCAACCAAGTTATACATTGCCACCTCAAAAGAGGTTGACAACAAAGATTTATATTTTTTATTTATATTGCGTCTATAATTTTATTAAAAGTCTCACTAGGTCTCATAGCCTTAGTCGCTTTTTCATCATCAAACATAAAGTATCCACCAGCATCTGCAGGGTTACCCTCTGCTGCTAGCATCTCTTTAATAATTGCATCTTCGTTAGCTGCAAGCTCTTTTGCTATTGGAGCAAACTTATCTGCAAGCTCTTTATCTTCGCTCTTAGCCAACGCCTCTGCCCAATATTTAGCATAGTAGTAGTGGCTAGCTTTGTTATCTGGCTCTCCAACTTTTCTGCTTGGTGAGTTGTTGTTATCTAAATATGCTTCGTTTGCAGCATCAACAGCTTTAACCATTTCAGCAACTTTTGAATCACCAGTTTTATTTGCGATCATTCTTAAAGACTCAGCAATTGCTAAGAACTCTCCTAATGAATCCCATCTTAAGTGACCCTCTTTTAAGAACTGCTCAACATGCTTAGGAGCAGATCCCCCAGCACCAGTCTCAAACAATCCACCACCTGCAAGAAGTGGAACAATACTCATCATCTTAGCACTAGTACCAAGCTCTAAAATTGGGAAAAGGTCTGTTAAGTAATCTCTAATTGCATTACCAGTTACAGTAATAGTGTTTTTACCCTCTCTTACTCTTTTTAGCGCATAAGCCATAGCCTCTCTTGGAGCCATTGTCTCAATAGTTAAACCATCTGTTTTGTGATCTTTTAAATACTCATTTACATACTTAATTAAGTTTGCATCATGAGGTCTATTCTCATCTAGCCAAAATACTATTGGATCATTAGTTAATGTAGCTCTTTCAACTGCAAGTCTTACCCAGTCTCTAATTGGTAAATCTTTTGCTCTCCAAGCTCTCCATACATCGCCCTCTTTAACATCGAAACTCATTACAGCTTCGCCAGCAGAGTTTTTAACTTCCATTTTGCCATCTTCGCTAGCTTTAAATGTATATGGGTGAGAACCATACTCTTCTGCTTTTTTAGCCATTAGACCAACATTACTAACATGCCCCATTGTAGTTACATCAAACTGACCATTTCTCTTAACATCTTCTAAAATTTCATCGTAAAGTGTAGCAAATGTTCTATCTGGAATTACAGCAATACACTCTTGTGTCTTACCATCTTTGTTCCACATTTTACCACCATCTCTAATTACAGGAGGCATAGAAGCATCGATAATAATATCGTTAGATGCATGTAGGTTTGTAATTAGGTTATCACTATCAACCATTGCAATATTTGGCTTACCTGCTAAGATAGTATCTTTAATAGTTTGCTCAATCTCTGCTTTTTTATCTGACTTCTCAATTTTTAATAAAATATCACCAATACCAAGATCTGGGTTTACACCAAGCTTAGCAAACTCATCTGCATATTTTGCAAAAACATCTTCGAAGAAAATTTCAACTGCATGACCAAAAACAATTGGATCACTAACTTTCATCATAGTAGCTTTAAGGTGAAGTGACCATAAAAGTCCCTTAGCTTCTGCATCTTTAATAGTTTGTGCTAAAAATGCTCCTAGTGCATCTGTGCTCATGAAAGAAGCAGAGATAAGCTCTTTATTTTCAACATCAAATTTAATTAACTCTTTACCGTTAAGCTCGATCGTAAAAGTATCTTCTTTATCTGTAACTACAGACTTCTCATTAGAGTAAAAATCACCATCACTCATCATTGCAACATAAGATTTACAATCTGGTGCAAAATCTCTTAATCTATGAGGGTGCTTTTGAGCAAATTTCTTAACTGCAACTGCGCTTCTTCTATCTGAGTTACCTTGTCTTAATACTGGGTTAACTGCACTACCTAAACAAGTTGCATATTTAGCACGATTTTCTTTCTCTTCATCTGTTTGAGGATTCTCTGGGAAATCTGGTATCTTGTAACCCTTCTCTTGAAGCTCAGCAATACACTCTTTTAACTGCCCAACAGAAGCAGAAACATTTGGAAGCTTAATTACATTAGCCTCATCTTTAGCTACTAATTCTCCAAGCTTTGCTAACTCATCTTCTGCAAGTCCAAAAGTTGCTAAAACTCTACCTGCAACAGATATATCACTCTGCTTAACATCTACATTTGCATACTTTGCAAAACTCTTTACTACTGGAAATAGTGAGTAAGTCGCTAAAGCTGGTGCTTCATCAATTTTGCTCCAAATAATTATTGGGTTTGACATTAATAACCTCCGTTAATTTTTAATAATTTGTATTATAAGTTTAACAATTATTCAATAAAGTTTAACTAACTTAAGTATATATAGTTTTAAGTTAAAAAAAGTTGTTTCAAATTAACACATATATTAAATTAGTATCGCTAAATAGGGTAATATTAGAAATCAAGAGGATAAAAAAAGTGATACTTTTAGTAACGAAATTACTAAAAGTATCGAATATTTTACTTAGCTAGTGCAATGCACTCTATCTCTACTTTTACATTTAGAGGAAGAGTTTTAACTGCAACTGTACTTCTTGCAGGTTTATGATCTTTAAAAAATGTAGCATAAACTTCGTTTACAGCTTTAAAATCTTCTATATCACTTAAAAATATAGTTGTTTTAACAACCTTTTCAAGTGAACTTCCTGCCTCTTTTAATACAGCGCTTAAGTTTGTTAATACCTGCTCTGTTTGACCATTTATATCTTCACACACAATCTCTCCAGCTGGACTTAGAGCAATTTGACCAGATGTAAAAACCATACCATTAGTAACAATTGCTTGAGAGTATGGACCAATAGCTTGTGGCGCTTCGTTTGTAGAAACTACTTTCATTAAATCTCCTTAATTATTTTCATAAAAAATGTAACTTGTTGAGTAGTCAGAAAACTCAAAGTAAACTTTCTTCTCACCTGCATCTTTTTTGTAGTTAAAGTTCTTATCATCATAACCATAACCATATCTATATGGTCTAATTTTACTATCATTTGTGCCATAAGCAGTAGATAATTTATCTATTTTAATAAATCTTTTAACAAGTTTTTCTCCTGCATATATATCTATAACACCATCTGTACCTGTCCAATTTTGAATTGAACGACTAATCTTATTTTGGCTCTCTTGTGTACATCCACTAATAAGTACTGCACCAACAACTGCTAAAGTTAATAACTTTTTTATTACTTTTCTCCTAATTTAAATTTTTTAATCTCAAACTCACCTTCACTATTATAGTATAAGTAGTATAAAATATCACTATTAATAGGTAGTTGTGCTAAATATCTAAGTGCCAAATTTGCCTCTAAAGATGCAACTTGCATTACCATAGGTGCAGCTATTCCTTTTGGCTCAATCTCTTTTGTAGCAAAAATATTAAAACTTGCATCTTTAAAAAAGCATACTTGTCCATTAAATTCTTCTACACTACCATATATCCATGGTATATTTTTATCTTTAGCGTAAGCATTAATCTGCTCTCTTACAAATAGATTATCTGTTGCATCTATAACTAAATCGTAATTAATTTTACAATCTTTGATATACTCTTCAAAAGAGAGTGTATATGCATTTACCTCTATTTCACTATTTCTTTGCTCTACTCTATTAGAAGCTACAACTGATTTAAACTTACCACTATCATCTAAATTAAAAAGTAGTTGTCTATGAATATTATGCTCTTCTACTCTATCAAAATCTACAATATCAAGCTCTCCAATGCCAGAGCCACTAAGTGCTAAAGCTACAGAACACCCAAGCCCACCAGAACCAACTATTAACACCTTTTTTGAAGATAGATTCTTTTGTATCTTTTTACCCCAAAGCATCTCTTGCCTGCTATAGTAGTTTTTCACCTATAACTCTCCTCTTTTTCTTAATGTTCCGCTAAAGCCCCAACCTCTTCTAGCATCTGCTATCTCATCTTTAGATATTGGTTCTATCAACATAGACTCCCTATCTTCTAGCCTCATTAGAACCTCTCCATCTGGACTTATAAACATAGAGTCACCATAAAAGTGCCACTTATGCTCACTATCTTTATACTCCCCTACCCTATTAGCTCTTAGAATATAGCAGTTATTTAAAAATGCTCTAGTAGTTAAAAGCTCTCTCCACCTACGCTTAGACTCAAAGGTAGATGCAGTAGGAACTAACACTAAATCTACTCTTTTTTTCTGAATATCTACCCATAGTTTGTCAAAATGCAACTCAAACCCACTAATAACAGCAATCTTAAAGCCATCAATATTAAATATTAGTGGAGACTCTAGCTCTTTAATAGGGTTTGAAAAAAAGTTCTCTTCACTCCAATGCGGATAGTTAATTAATATCTGTTGAGTATAATTAGCAGTCGATTTAGGAGATATTTTAATAATTTTTTTATAATATTTTCCACCTTTGACCTCAACAATTGGAACTACTAAAGTTATATCAAACTCTACACTAAGCTTTTTTAAAAATGCTACTTTAGAACTTGTTTGCTCTCTTATCATATTTTTAGGAATAGAGTCAAGCTCTTTAAAAAATGGATTAATAACATACTCACCAAAAAGAAGTAACTTACACCCTCTCTCTTTAGCCTTCTTTAAGTAAAACTCTATTCTTGTAGTATTCAATCCTAAAGTAGGGAGTTGCAAAAGACCTACCATAAGCTGTTTCAAGATGCAACTCCACTTTTATCCTTATCTATCTCTTCTACCTTGAGTTTTGCATCCTCTAGCAATTTTTGAGCCTCGTCAATTGTTGCTAAAGCCTTTTTATAAAGCTCTATACTCTCCTCTAATGTTATCTCTGGCTCTAAAAGTTTATCGATCAACTCTTTACTTAAATTTAATTTATCTTCAAATGATGATTGTTTCATTATATACTTCTCCTTTTTATAAAGCTTAACTATTAAACCCTCTGATTAACCTAAACGTTCACAACATCACTAGCTTTTTCACAGGCTAAGCACTCTTTATAAATCCTAGCTGTAACTAAGGTAAGAAAGAGTAGCAACACATAGACAAAAGCTAGTGATGCCCAAAGGGTGGGATTATGCAAACGCAATCTTTTGCACAATCTTACATTTGAAAATCCCATTGTGAATGTTTAGGTTATTTAGAGGGTTCTATTATATATCTATACTTTCTCTAATGCCTCTTTAATTAAAAAATCGAACTTCTCTACCTCTACTAAAAAAGCGTCATGTCCATAATTACTATCTATATTATTATAACTATAATTTTGTCCATTACGTTTTAACATATTTGCTATATGTTCCATCTCTTTTGGAAAAAAGAGCATATCTCCACTAAAACTAATTAAGTGTACATCAACTTTAATTCTAGATATAGCTTCATGTAATGATTCATATCCACGAGATAGATTAAATGTATTAATAGCCTTTACAATATATAGATAACTTAATGGGTCAAAAAGTTTTGAGAAGTTATTAGTATTATACTCCATATATCTCTCTACTTCATACCTTCCAAACAACTCAAATAGTCCATCTGTAGATACATATTTTCTACCAAATTTACTATCCATAGAGTCAGGTGAAAGATATGATATATGCCCAGCTACACGACCAATTGCCAAGCCATCGCAACCATGCTCTTTAAACTCATCTCTATCGTAAGTTCCATTATTAAAACGTGGGTCTCTACGTATTGCTTCTACTACTACTTTATTAAAAGATATTGCCCATGGCTGAGCAGCATAAGTTGCAGCTAATGAAACAATAGAGTTCGCAAAATTAGGGTAGTCTACTGCAAATTGTAAAGCTTGCATACCACCCATAGATCCACCAATTATAGATTTTACGCTATATATCCCCAAAGATGAAAGAAGACTCATCTGAGCTTTAACCATATCTTTAATAGTAATTACAGGAAATTTAAGCCTATACTCTTGACTAGATGGAAACATAGGACTCATAGGAGATGTGCTTCCAAAACATGAACCAATAGTATTGGTACAGATTACAAAATATTTTGTAGTATCTATCGCTTTGCCATCACCAATAAGTGAGTCCCACCAACCTGGTTTTCTATCTCCCTCGTAAAGCCCAGCGGCATGGTGGCTACCACTTAAGGCATGGCATACTAATATAACATTATCTTTAGCTTCATTTAACTCACCATATGTCTCATATGCAATATCATACGGCTCTAAAATACGCCCACTCTCTAAATATAGCGGATTTGTAAAGTGTGCTACTTTTGTTGTTATCTTCATATAACTCTTTTTAGATAAAATTAGTTGTTATTTTATCTAACTAAATTAAATCTAAAGCACTCTTTAAATCATTAATTAAATCTTCACTATCTTCTAGCCCAACACTTAGTCTTATTAAACCCTCGTCAACTCCAGCAGAAACTAACTCCTCTTTACTTAACTGTTGATGTGTTGTACTAGCAGGGTGCGTAATTATAGACTTACTATCACCTATATTTACAACTAAACTAAAAATTTTAGTATTTTCTGCAACCTTTTGAGCCGCCTCTTTAGATTCTACAATAAAACTAAAAAGCCCATTAGCTTTTCCATCTTTTAGATACTTTTGAGCATTTTCAAAGCTTTTAGAGCTCTTTAGAGATGGATAGTTTACACTCTTTACTTTAGGGTGCTCTTCTAAAAATTTAGCAATCTCTAAAGCACTTTTAGAGTGCTGCTCTACTCTTAAAGCCAAAGTCTCCATACCTTGAATATTAAGCCAAGAGTTAAAAGGACTTGGCGCTCCACCAAAATCTCTTAATAGTGCTAACCTTGCACGAAGTGTAAATATTGGCATATCAAGAGTGGTATATACCAAACCATGATAACTCAAATCTGGTTCATTAAAGTGTTTATATCTTGGATTATCTGTTATTTTAGCTTTAGCACTCTTTGACTCTACAATTACACCACCAATTGCACTACCTTGCCCATTTATATATTTACTTACACTATGTACTACCAAATCGGCACCTAAACTTAAAGGTTTACAAAGTATTGGAGTTGCAACTGTATTGTCAACACATAGTAAAATATTGTGCTTATTAGCAATATCTACAATTGCCTCTATATCTGCAACTTCAATAGCAGGGTTTGGTATAGTTTCGAAAAATATAACTTTAGTTTTACTATCTATTTGACTCTCTAATTCATCTAAATTATATACATCAAAAAATCTAGCCTCTATTCCAAAGCGTTTAATAGTATGAGCACCAAGAGTTAAAGTGCCACCATATGCCTGCTTTGCAATTAAGATATTATCTCCACTCTCCGCTACATTTGCAAAAGTATAAAATATTGCTGCAGTTCCACTTGCTGTTGCAACAGCACCAATACCTTGCTCTAGTGCACAAACTCTCTTTTCAAAAACATCTGTAGTTGGGTTCATAAGTCTTGTATATATATTTCCCATCTCTTTAAGCTCAAATAGATTTGCAGCATGTTCGCTATCTCTAAACTCATATGCGGTTGTCTGAAAAATAGGTACACTCATAGATCCATCTTCACCCTTTTTGTAGCCATACTGTACTGCTATTGTCTTATCATTCATAACCTACTCCTTTGGATATCTTTTATTTAGCTCATTAACTAAGTTTTCTGGTGTAATATTATCTAGATTATCTAAAATCTCTTGCATTACAACATTATCCTCTTTGCCACTCCATACTTTAATGTAACTGCCATCTTTATAGCCATTATCTTGGCGAAATTGATTTAGTATATTTTTACCGATATAGAGCTTATATAGTTCATCAAAACTTAACCCAAGTTTGATATTTAGCTCAAAATAACTCTTTATAAAATTATCTAAATTAAAGTTACAAAATAGCTCTTTTATAAACTTCTCTATAGACTCTATCTGCTTATAGTAATCCTCCTCTCTGTTTGCCACTATATAAGATATTATCTGCTCTGCTTCTCTTGCCAACTCTTCTATACTAAGGCTCTTACCCTCAATTTTGTTTACTCTTAACATCTCACTCATAACAAAGTGCCAAATATCTACAAGCTCAATTTTTATATTTTCATAATCTACTCTAGCATCAATATTTTTCCAGTGCTTCCACGGATAAGACTCAACAAGCTCTGCAGACTCTAAATAGATACATCTTTTCCAATCAATTATCTTACCTTGTTTCGTCTTACCATCTTCCCAGCCTATACCATTTGTATTATCATTTAACTGTTGCTGAAGAGTTATCATTGTTAGCATTTTACTCATTTTCACTCTCCTTTATATTTAGGTACTCTTGTATAAACTCTCTAATTTTTGCATATACAAAACTATCTTTATAATTTTCTATCTTTCCACCACTTGCATTTGGATGTCCACCACCATTACCAATCTCACTAGCCATTTTAGATACATCTACTTTGTTATTACTTCTTAAGCTAAAACCACCTCTTGAGTTTAGATCCATATAGAAATCAAACTTCTCATTTTTAACTAAAAAGTTATTTCCAATTAAAGAAGTATTGCCTGTATGATATGTTAAAACACCCTGTTTTCCTTTATAAGTAACAATCATATCTCCTGCTTTTTTAGTTAAAATTTCAGTTATATACTCTGCAACTAAATTATCTTTAGTATCATTTTTAAGCTCTTTAAAAAAATCTTTTTTTACAAAATGTAACTTCTCATCTAACTCTATTGGTGCATCTTGCAGTAGTGTAGTATTTAAAATATCTTTAGCACTTTTAATTAGATAGTGTCTATACTCTACATCTTCTTTAGAAAAGACTACTCTATTTACCTCTCTAGCACCGCTTATCATACCTAAAAGAACTCTACCATAATTAAAATACTTACTACTATCTACCCATATATCAATAGCGTTAATAGCCTCTACTATTGGTAAAAATTCACTACTTTTATCAAAATCAAAACTATCTCTTAACCAATTATATGTAATTAAAGTTGCACACTTACTTGTATCTAAATTATACCAAGCAAACTTATCATCAGCATTTTTACCAGTAGCATGGTGATCTAATAGTAGAATTTTTGCACCTACTTTAATCGCCTCTTTCTCTAGTTTATTACCCTCTTTTGTCGTTAAATTTAAATCTGTTATTAAAATTAAAGGTTTTATATCTTCACTTTTTAGAGACTTTATATCTTCCATAATCTCCTCTAACCTCTGACCAACCTCTGCACCATAATTTGCATTATAAAATTTAATATCTTTAAAAACCTCTTTAGTTAAAAACTGACATCCATATCCATCTAAATCTATATGAGATAGATGGAATATATAGTTAAAATCATTACTCATCAAATAGCTCTTTTAGTGTTATATTTTTTAAATAGTTATCTATTTTAAATTGAAATCTTGCTAAAAATGGAGAGATAGAACAGACTCCAATAGCTCCATTTGGGCAATCATGAGATATACAATCAAAAACAGTAGCTCTCTTACCTTCTGCAGCATTAATTATATCATAAATAGTTATATTTTCTGGCTCTTTATTTAATCCATATCCACCCTGTGAACCTCTACGAGAGACTAAAATATTAGCTCTTGTTAAATTTTGTAATATTTTCGCTAAAAAACTTTTAGATATATTTAGCTCTTTTGCTAATTGTTCGGAGCCTACTGGCTTATCATTTTTAATAATTAAATCTAACGATAGCAGAGCATACTCACTAGCTCTTGTAAGTAACATTCCAATCCTTGGTAGTTTTATATAGGACTATTTTACTCTAATTTAAGTTATAAAGAGTTTAGCTACAATTAGTGGCGAACTTTATTTACTCTTTAGAAAAGTTTAGGTATAGTTGCATTTCAAAATAAAATACCAATCAGGAGGTCACCATGGCTTTAGATTCGGCGAAAAAGCAAGAGATTATCTCTAAGTTTGCTCGTAACGACAAAGACACAGGTTCAACAGAGGTTCAAGTTGCTCTATTAACAGATAGAATTCAATATTTAACAGAGCATTTAAAAACAAACAAAAAAGATCATAGCTCAAGACTTGGTCTATTAAAACTTGTTGGTCAAAGAAGAAGATTAATGAGATACCTAAGAAAACAAGACTTTGCTAAATATAACGAAGTTAAAGAGATTCTAGGAATAAGAAACTAATCTACAAAGAATACACTAGCTACTCAAAACACACAAAAGTGGACAGAGTAGCAACTATTTTACTACAAATTTACAATCTATAAAAACAACTTAAATTTTAGTACATTTGAAAATTGTATTGCCTAGCATACTTTATAGAAGATCTCTTTTGTTATTATATCACTAAGTAAAATATATTTACTACCGCTACAATAGCGATAGTTGATTATTTAAATATAATATATGGTGTAGCTGCGCTAGATATTACTTTTGTAATAGAGTCAATATTATCTGCTGTAACTCTTAACTGTTTCCAATTATTAGGTTGTACATATACAATATCATTAGGGTATAACATCATATTACTAGCTTGCATTGCATCAAATTTAGTTAAATCTACTTTTCTCATTCTCATTTTACCATTTGCTGTTCTACTTACAATAATAATATTATCTCTAACAGCATTATCACTTAAATCACCACTCTGAGAAATAGCTTCAAGAAGTGTTAACTGATCTTTATCCAATACAACTGCGCCAGGTTTCTTAACCTCTCCTAAAACATATACTTTTTTATTTAAAGCCTCTACTGTTAAAGATGGACTCTTTAAATATTTACTATATAGTCTCTCTAGTTTTTTAGAAGCTTGATTCTGTGTTAATCCAGATAATTTTACTCTATGAATTAATGGCAAAGAGGCATAACCTCTAGAGTCTAAAAGAATACCATTCTCTTTAAGAGAGACAGGCATTAAATCTTTATGATCATAAGATATAACTTGTACTCTATCACTAGGCTGAATAATATAGTCAGCTATTGTACCTGTAAATGGTGCCGTAGTTACCTCTTGCTCTGGTGTCTGCATAAGCGTATAATTCTTTGTTGCACAACCAGTTAAAAGAAGTGCCAAAAATGCCGTAGTTAAAAGTCTCATATTTATCCTTTAGATTAAAGTTTTATTTAAAATTTTGTTTTTATTAAATAGATTATACCAGCAATTAGCTTCATTTAATGAGTCTATTAAGTTTTTAATATGCCTTTTATTGTGAGTATCGCTTCCCACAAAATCAATCAATCCATTCTCTACTAAATAGTTGGCTTTCTTATAAGCATCTTTGCCATAAAAGCCACCAATCGAGTTTAAATCTAACTGAAAATAGACACCTAGCTCTTTAAATCTATAATACTCTCTATCAAAATCTTTAATATATCTATATCTCTCTGGGTGTGCAAAAAGAGGTTTATAGCCTCTAGCATTTATTTCATGAATTTGATCCTCTAAATTCATAGGCTTAGCCATATAAGATGTCTCAAACAGTAGATACTCATTATTAATTAATAGAGGCTTATTTAAGTGTTCTAAGAAGCCTTCATCTACATAGTACTCTGCTGCTGCTTCTAACTCTATATCTATACCCTCTTTTGCAAGATCTAATTTTAAATTTAGTAATCTAGTAGTTATATCTATCTCACTATTTGGATAGGCATCTATCATAATATGTGGCGTAATTATTAATTTTTTATAACCAATATCTTTTAATCTATTAATTAATTCAATACTCTGTTGAACATTTTTAGCACCATCATCTATTCCAGGAATAAGATGAGAGTGCAAATCTACAAATCCAAGCTTTTCAACTATTTCATATTGGGATATCTTCTTTTTAGCCCTAAAAAAAGAGAACATTAACTCTCCTCATAATAACCATAACCATAACCATAACCATAACCATAACCATAACCATAACCATGACCAGCCTTTACTCCATTTAGTACAATACCCATACTCTTAACATCATCTTCTCTATAGATATT
>CAMZLH010000051.1 GCA_947311565.1 uncultured Nitratifractor sp. | reverse complement strand
CCTTATGCTTTAGAAAAAAAATATCCAAATGCCAAATATGAGACAAAATGGCAATATTTATTTCCTATGAGAAATGTTTCTAAAGACCCAATATCTGGAGTTACAAGAAGGCATCATATTCTTGAGAGAACTTTAAGTCGCAATATTCAAAAAGCTGCTAAAGTGGCTAAAATTAATAAAAGAGTTACTGCTCATATTTTTAGGCACTCTTATGCCACACATCTGCTACAAAATGGTGTTGATTTGCGTTCTATTCAAGAGCTTCTGGGACATAAAAGTGTAGAGACTACAATGGTTTATACTCATGTAGTTGCAGAGTTAAATAGATCTATGGTTGTTAGCCCTTTAGATTTTTAGAAAAATTAATATAGACCAATTTTTCTAAATATTTATAAAATTAATAACTTTTTAACTTTTAATTTAAACTACAGTAATCCCATGGCAAGTTTTGCCTCTTCTGTCATTTTACTTTGATCCCATGGTGGGTCGAATACTAAATCTACATCTAGCTCTAGTAAATCACCATCCATTCTGCTTGGGATAGATTTTACCAAATCTACTATCATCTCTGCCATAGAGCATGTTGGTGATGTCAGGGTCATTACTACTTTGCATTTGTTTAGTTTGCTTACATCATCTTTTTCGCAATCTACGCTATATATTAAACCTAAGTCATATATATTAACTGGTATCTCTGGATCGTAAATTTTAAGTAACTCTTCTATTACTCTCTCTTTTGTCTCTTCTGGTGTTATGTCTCTTAAATCTGCCATATTTTTCTCCTGTTTGTTGTTTAAGCTTAAAGCTAAAGGCATAAAGCTTTATATTACTGTCATTATGCTTTTAACTTTAAGCTTACATATGCATTCCAAAGCTGGAGCTTTGGAACGAGTTTAAAGTTTGGATACTCCAATCAAGTTAGAGTATTACGGTTGGTGCTAAAGCTTTTTATTAGATAGCCCAATCAAGTTGGGCTATAATGGTTGTTGTTGCTGTCATTATCTGGCTTGACCAGATAATCTAATGCATTATGTTTTTGGCTTTCAGCTTTTTGCTTTAAAATCAGCTGTCACACTCTTTTGCGTATTTGTAAACTTTTTCTAAAAACGATTGTAGGCTTTGTTGTCTAACTGGTGATAGTAGCTCTACTATTCCCATTTTACTTAAATCTTCTGGGTTAAATGCCAATATCTCTTTGGCTGTTTTATTGCTAAAGATATCCATTAGTAGCATTATCATACCCTTTGCCATTTCGCTTGTGCCTTCGCCGTTTAATATTAGTCTGCCATCTTTGCACTCGCCTGTTAACCACGCTGGTGATGCACAGCCAACTATAAATGTGCTATCGTTTTTTAACTCTTCTGGCAGGGTTGTATGTTTTTTACCTAAGTCAAATATATACTCTAGTTTATCATTTGGATCATCAAATAGTGCAAAATCTTCTGCGTATCTTGCTACTGCTTCTTCTATTTTTTCCATCTCTTCTCCTTTTTTGTTAGATAGCCCAATCAAGTTGGGTTATGACGGTTGTTGCTAAAGCTCTTATTAGATACTCCAATCAAGTTGGAGTATGACGTTAGTGCTAAAGCTTTTTTGCTAGATAACCCACTCAAACAAGGTTATGACGGTTGTTACTGTTATCATTATCTGGCTTAAGCAGATAATCTAATGCATTATGCTTTTAGCTTTAAGCTTACATATTACATTTCGAAGCACAAGCTTGGAGCGAGTTTCAAGTTTCCCTACTTACTAAACCTTGCCTACTAAATCACAAACATGTATCACAAGTTTGCATACACTCTATTTTTGGTGTTCCATAATATGCAGTCTCAAACGATGCATGCACTTTTTCGGCTATCTCTTTGTTATCTATACTATCTATAATTTCATTTGCAAAGCCTAGTATTAACATTTTTTTTGCCTCTTCAACTTTGATACCTCTACTTTGTAGGTATAGCAACTGAGCTTTATCTAACTGACCTGTTGTAGAGCCATGGCTTGCCTCTAAGTCGTCTATATAAATCTCTAGCTGTGGCTTACTTGCCATATATGCACCTTCATTTAACAAAATTGCTTTTGAGTTTTGGTGAGCTACTGTATATTTACCACTATTTTCAACTTTAATTAGAGCATCAAATATTCCACGAGAGTTATCATCTAATATATTTTTAGTGCTCTGGTTACTATGAGAGCTTTGACCTCTGTGTATAATTTGCGATACTGTTCCAGATTTTGCTTTATCTCTTGTATACAAAAGATGTTTTGCATTAAAGTTTGCTCTCTCTTGTAACTGAGCTCTAAATAGAGTTAAAGCATTATTTGACGCATAATCAAAAGTGTATAGATTAAAAGTTGCATTCTCTTCTACTCTATAACTATTAGAAAATACAATACAACCACTTTTACTATAGTTTCTATCTGTAACAAAGTTTACTGTTGCATCTTTAGCTGCAGTAATATCATAGCCACCAATAACTAAAGATTGATCTGTTTTATCGTCTATTGTTTCATATATTGTAGAGTGTGTATTAGCCTTAGTTAATACTACAACTCTATATGATAAAAGTTGATCTTTTTGAGTTGTTAAAATATGTTTAATATTAAATGCCAAACTCTCATTAATTGAGATTACAATAACTTTACTGCAGATAATATGACTTAAATAGTATAGCGAATCAAAGTGCTCTTTATCTGTTTGTGTAAACTCTTTTATCTCTACTGTTACACTACTAGGTGCTGATACTACTTTGCCATTTTCTATAATTAAATCTTTATCGCTACTAAAAGTTGACTCTTTGGGTGTAACTATTTCATAATCTTTTTTAACTATACAATCGGTTTCAAAATACCTGTATGCTTCACTCTTTTTACTTGGTGCTTTTAGTTTTAAAAAGGCTTCTGCCTCTTCTAGTTTTGAGCTTGAGGCATTTAACTCTTTTAAAAGAGTATTAGCATCTACAGTATTTAAGTTTTCAAGTCTCATACATATCTCCTTTTCACTAAAGCTTCGCTCTTGGCAAAAATGAAAAACTTACTTTTATCTTTGTATATTTTATTATTATATAAGTTTTTCATTACTTCTCCTCATACTGAGCGTAACCCTCTTTTTCTAGCTGTTCAACTAGCTCAGGACCTGCTGTATCAACAATTTGTCCATCTTTTAATACATGAATATAGTCTGGCTTAATGTAGTCTAAAATACGGCTATAGTGTGTAATTACCAAGAAGCTTCTCTTGCCATCTTTCATCTTGTTAATACCTTCGCTAACATCTCTTAATGCATCAATATCTAATCCAGAGTCGATTTCGTCTAATATTATCACTTCTGGCTCTAGCATCATCATCTGCAAGATCTCATTTCTTTTCTTTTCTCCACCACTAAAGCCTTCGTTTAACGATCTACTAATTAGTTCGTTTTTCATCCCAAGTTCTTCTATTAGAACTCTCATTTTTTTCAAAAACTCTGCTGCATTTAGCTCTTCTTGCCCAAGATGTGTTCTTCTAGCATTAACTGCTGTTCTTAAGAAGTAAGTGTTGTTTACACCTGGTATCTCTACTGGGTGCTGAAAGCTCATAAATATACCCTCTAGAGCTCTATCTTCTGGTTCTGCCTCTATAATTGAGTTACCTTTATAGGTAATATCACCGCCAGTTACCTCTACATCGTAATGACCTACAATTGTTTTAGATAGAGTCGATTTACCAGCCCCATTTGGACCCATAATAACATGCACCTTGCCCTCTTCTAGCTCTAGGTTTAAACCTTTTAATATCTCTTTGTCACCAATTTTTACTTTTAAATCTTTTATTGTTAATACTTTATTACTCATCCAACGCTTCCTTCTAATGTTAAGTTTAATAATGCTCTTGCCTCTACTGCGTACTCCATAGGTAGTTGAGAAAATACCTCTTTACAGAATCCATGAACAATCATGCTAACTGCATCTTCTTCACTAATACCTCTTTGTCTAAGATAAAATAGTTGATCATCGCTAATTTTTGTTGTTGTTGCTTCGTGCTCGATTTGACCTTTTGTATCTTTACTCTCTAAATAAGGAAAAGTATGAGCCCCACATTCGCTACCAATTAACAAAGAGTCGCACTCGCTGTAGTTTCTTGCACCCTCTGCACTTGCCTGAACCTTTACAAGCCCACGGTAAGTATTTTGCCCCTTCATTGCACTAATACCTTTAGAGATAATAGTAGAGCTAGTATTTTTACCTATGTGTATCATCTTTGTGCCAGTATCTGCTTGTTGAGCTAGTGTTGTAACTGCAACAGAGTAGAACTCTCCAACAGAGTTGTCACCCTTAAGAATACAGCTTGGGTACTTCCATGTAATACTAGAGCCTGTCTCAACTTGTGTCCATGAAATTTTAGAGTTATCACCCTCGCAAATTCCTCTTTTTGTAACAAAGTTATATATTCCACCTTTGCCCTCTTCATCGCCTGGGTACCAGTTTTGAATTGTAGAGTATTTAATCTCTGCATCTTTCATTGCTACAAGCTCAACAACTGCAGCATGAAGCTGGCTATCGTCTCTCATAGGTGCTGAACAACCCTCGTTGTAGCTAACATAACTACCCTCGTCTGCTACAATCAAAGTTCTCTCAAACTGCCCAGTATTTAGTGCATTAATTCTAAAGTATGTACTTAACTCCATAGGACACCTAACACCTTTTGGAATATATACAAATGTTCCATCTGTAAATACTGCCGAATTTAGTGCCGCAAAGTAGTTGTCTGTCATAGATACTACACTATACATATACTTCTTTATAAGCTCTGGATAGTCACGAATTGCATCTGATATTGAGCAAAATATTACGCCATGCTTCATTAGTTCATCTGAGTATGTTGTCTTAACAGAAACAGAATCTACAACTGCATCTACCGCGATACCTTGTAGTTGTTTTTGCTCATCTAGTGGAATACCAAGCTTCTTATAAGCCTCTAAAATTTTTGGATCAACTTCCTCTAAACTATCTGGTGCTTGCTTTGGTGCTGAAAAGTATGATATAGAGTTATAATCTATAGGCTCGTAGTTCAAGTGCCCCCAATTTGGCTCTTTCATCTCTAGCCACTTATGATATGCTTTAAGTCTAAGCTCTAACATCCACTCTGGCTCATCTTTTTTTGCAGATATAAACTTAATTACACCCTCATTAAGCCCTGGTGGAACTGTATCTTGTTCTATATCTATTTCGAAACCAAGTTCATAGTTACCCGAAATAGCATTTTGAACCTCTTCTTGTGCCATATTAAACCTTTAATATTTTTTATTTTCAGTAGTTATAGCACAATTTAATTTAATATGTCAATAGATTTTGGAAAATATTTAAATTAAATAGGATAAAATTACTCTTAATTAACAAAAAATGCTAAAATTTCTATATGTTATAGAGTAATTTTAGCATTTTGAAACTCTGCTACTTCTGTATCTACCATAGCATCTATCATTCTAATATATAATATACTTAACTTTCGCACCTAAACCCAAGCATTTTCTGAGTAACATCCTGCAGTACAGCGATGATACTCACTAAATCCTTATTCCTATTACCATAGGTACCTTGCTT
>CAMZLH010000050.1 GCA_947311565.1 uncultured Nitratifractor sp. | reverse complement strand
CTTCATCTTTTACCCTTGATGCTGAAAAAATTTATAAACTTATGGATGTTAAACTTCATAAAAAACCTTATATAGTGTAGTGCCTACTTTTTTTACAAAACTATGGTTTTATGGGGTTTGTGGTGGATTAATAGGTGAAGTCAGGAAAAAGCAACTTCGATATAGTAGTTTAAATATTCATAATATTGCCAAAAAAGAGGATATGCCAGCTATAGCAAAAAAATTAGATAAGATATCTAAATATTATGCAAGAAGCCCTAAGAGTAGAGAGTTAGGTAAGAGATATTTTAAAGAGGTGATTAAAATCTATAAAATATTAGCTCAAGATGAGCCTAAAAAATATACGTGTGACTATATAAATACATTAATAGATGCAGTAGAGTATTTTATGTTCTCAGCAACTCTATTAAAAGAGGCTAACGATATACTCTATAACTCTGATGATTGTGTAGATATGCGTGTATATTTAGCTGAGAAGATTAAAGAGTTAAAAGAGAAACGTTTTATTAAAACAGCTATCTCTTAGATAACTATCTTAAAATAGCTCTTTTATAATCTAGCTTATAGTTTATTAAATTTTTAATTTAAATATCTTTACTAATGGAGTTAATATTACTGGCTCATATAGATCTTTTTCATAATTTTCAAGTAGGAATAGCTGAATATATGTTGAGTTTAACATTTTATCGTCTAGTATTATAACTCTTCTACTACTCTTTACATATATTACATTAATTTTAGAAGTTATATCAAATATATTAGCTCTCTTAGCGAACTTGCCATTTTTATAGTTTGTAACTATTAACTTATTAATTTTTATAGATTTGTTATTGTATATTAAAATACCTTTTTTAACATCAATTCGATTATTATATGGTAGATATATATTGTTATTAGCTATTTTATAGTTAGAGTAACTTAAAAAGAATCCACTATTATAGCTCTCTCCATTCTCAATATTTAAATCACTAAATTTATTTACTACCGGGAATATTCTTAACATTCTCTCTGGAAGATATAGGTAGACATCACGAGTTTTCTTTGGTAACTTAATAGTATCAATATCGTTTAAGAATTTATTAGCACTTTTATAGCCGTTATCTAAAATCATATATTCTATATCGGTTCTATTTTTATCTTTATCGCTATTAGGTAATAAGAAACGTTTTTCATGATACTCAACACTTAACCTAGCCATTTTAGCACTTCTATTTTGTGGTTCAATTAGCGAGTAGCTAACAGGAAAATTAACTGCACCATTATGTATAGCACCATCTGTCAATGTGTTTAATCTGCTATAAAATTTTAGTGGATAACCATAGTCCCACCAAGCAACTATATAATCTTTCTTATCCATTTTATTTTTAATTTTATCTAAAGCATCTATTTCACTTTTAATAAAAACTGGTCTAATACGCTTGTCGTATTGTATTATATGTTTTATATTTGGGTATAAGATAGCCATAGTTAAAAGAGATAGTGATATAAAATATATCTCTCTACCTTTTATGTAATTGTTAGATATATATTTTGATACATAAACAATTAAATATGCTACTCCTAGTGCTAAAGGAACTACAGCATATATTGTAAAGCGCAAACCACTACTGTATGATATAACTCCTAGAATAATTAGCGGTAGAGCTAAAATAAGGTATCTATGTTTAACTAAGAGTGCAATAAAGCCAACTATAGAGAGAATAAATATTACCATATTTCCACTAATTCTATTTGCAACAGTATTAAATGGAATAGCTCCAGCTTCACTAATTGTTTTTGCAACATTAAAAAAGTGTAAATTTAAACTATCTCCTACCTTTGTAATATCACTCTTGAATACATAGTAGTTTAATTTACTAATAATTGGATCAAGCCCACCAGTAGCCAAGAACATAACAATTGCAATGCCTAAAATATACCATATATACTTTTTAAATATATCTTTATTTTTAAGGTATATCGCATAGAGTACTACAGCAATAGATACTCTTGCTATATCTGGCAGGTTATTAATACCTATAAGCATAAAAGCTACTAATGCTAAATAGAAAGAGGTTACTCTATTTAATGAACTACTACTTAAAGAGTTTTTTAAATCAACTAAGTAATCTTTTTTGAAATATTGTACAGTAGCCAAATATATACCAACCATTGCTATTAAACTAAAATCTATTGAGTAGCTAGCTGGGTACCACCACCTGTATGCAATAATCTCTATAGAAGTAATTATTAAGTATATACTTTTTTTACTCTTTATTGCACCTATTAAACTCCATAGTAGAAGAGATGGAAAGACTATATTTAACATATCTGTATCATAGTAACCAAGCATTGTTCTATTGTAGTAGCTCCATGCTATAGAGCTTAAAAGTGCAGCTATGAAACCAACCTCTAAAGAGCCAATACTCCAGCCTATCAATATAACAGGTATAACCACTAAAGAGCTAAATATTGCACTTATGTAGAATATAACACTCTCTGCTTTTATATTTGTTATTTTAACAATTAAAGCAGTTACTTTTGATATACCCTCATCGAGTGCTATATTATCAAACTTTGCTCGCTCTTCTCTATCTTTGTACTCTCCACTAGCTATCTCTTTTGCACCTTTTGCAAAAGTATAGCCATCATTAGTATTTATAATATATTCGCCATTATATTTAAATTCTGATTTAGATTGTATCGTATCGACATAGTTAAATCTTAAAAATATTGAGAATATAAAAGCTATTATAATTAATAGACTTGCCTTTTTCATTTTGTCTCCTCCAATTTACTTTTCTTATAAAGGTATAGATATAACAATGTATATGTTACTATAAAAGCGATAGAAATCTTTATATTTAAAAAAGAGTTGTGTGCATGTATAGTAGCATAGAGCGTAAAAGGTATTGTTAAAACTACAATAAATAGTGATGCCATAGGATTACTTTTAACTAGATGTTTGTAGACTAACATATGTAAATGGTAGCCATCTGGTTCTAGAGGAGATAATCCTATAGATAGCTTTCTAACTATAGAAAATGCTACCTCCCAAACAGGATATATTAGCACTGCTAAAACATACCAAGGGCTAACGCTACTATATTTATTTGCTAAGAAAATTCCTACAATAGCTACAATAAAACCAAGTAGATATGCGCCACCATCTCCAAGAAATATCTTGCCCTTAGGAAATACTAAGAGAAAAAATCCAAATATTGAACCAAGTACTATATATATAACTTTTAATAACTCTTGATTATCTTGTATATATGCAATGTATCCAAAAGATATAATTATAACTATTGTAATACCACTTGCTAATCCATTAAATCCATCTATAATATTAATAGCGTTCATTAAGCCTACTATGACAAAAATTGTAAATAGATATCCAAACCACAGGGGAAGGTGTATTCCTAGCCCTAGATATAATATTATTGCATTTAATAGATATATGCCAAATACTGCTGCAATAGCTTGTAGTATTAATCTAGTTCTTGCACTTAACGAGTTGTTAAAATCTTCAAATATTCCAGATATGAAAGCTAAAATTGTAGGAATTAGTAGCTTTATGCCAAATACAGAAAAGAGTAAGAGTATAAAGCCTCCTATTATACCAATACCACCAGATCTAGGTGTTGCAACTTCATGAAATCTTTGTGGTTTATCACTCTCATTGCAGTCTATAAATATTTCATGTTTATGACTATAGTAAATAATAAATAGCGATATTACTATAGATATTGTAAATGCAAGTATAAAGTATAACATTTTACTCTTTTTATAGAAATTATAGTATAAAACTTATTAATAAAAGGTTTTATATTATCGTCTAATTAATTTATACACTATTTTAACAGCTTTTTTTGGTGATATTCTTACAATTAATCGAACTAACAGGTTTTTTATAAACCTAAAAACAGTAATAAATTCTAAATTTAAAAGTTCTTTTTGAAACTTAAATTCAGCTTTTGCATAGCTTAAACCACTTCTTCTTTCAAGCTGAGCAAAGCCTGAACGCATATTAACAAGTGGCTCTTGTATATTATAAAACTTCGCACCACTTAATAATACTCTTATCCATAGATAGTAATCTTCAAACCATAACATCTTTTTATATCCACCAGCATCTAAAACTTTACTCTTTTTATACATAACTGCTGGGTGATTTAGTGGATTTCTACTCTTTGAAAATATTAGAATATCTTTATGAAGTTCTGGAACTCTCCTATATGATATTATCTCTCTTTCGTCAATATCAAATTCACTTACCCAAGAGCTACAAATATCAACGCCGTTTTGTAATATTTTTAGTTGTTTTTCAAACCTATCTCTCCTAGCTATATCATCACTATCCATTCGTGCTATTAACTCAAAGTTACACGAGTGTAGTCCAATATTTAAAGCATCTCCAAGTCCTACATTTGTATCTAATTGTAAACGAATTAATATACCATTTAACTTCTGTTCCCACTTATCTATTAAGTCATAAAGCTCTAAAGTTAACTCTCCATCTTCTACTAATACTATCTCATTTGGTTTTATACTCTGCTCATCCCAAATACTCTGCATACATCTATTAAAATAGGATGCTCTCTCTTTATAATAAATAGAGATTAAAACTGAAAACTTCATACAAACTCCTATAGCTCAAAAGAGGCTTTTTCGGGAAGATATTTATCTAAAAAATGATTTAACTTCTCAGTGATTATATCATACTCATCATCTATTAAATTAGTAGAATCATTAAAACATGCAAATTTTATATCTATATTACTATCAATTTTTTCTATCAAACTGTATAATATATCAATACTATTTAAGTTAGAGACAATAGAGTCATTATTATAGTATGGCTCAAAATCACCTTTTACTAAATGGATATATCTATATAGATATGGAGTCAAATCACTATTTGATCTAAATCTATTTTTAGAGCACTGTAGCATATCATTATGAAAATTTTTATATGCTTCTTTAAGTGTATTTTTTAAATATGGTTGAGGGTGGTGCCAGTGCTCTAGCCAAAATATTTTTTTATATATATATTTTAGTAAAAAATTTGCAATTATTACTCTTGTCGGATAACTTTTATGAAAAAGTTTCTCTCTATCTACTTTGTAAGGATAGTAGCTTTTATTTATATGTTCTATATTATTATTCAAAGAGTGTATCCAACTATCTCTACCTCTAATCTTTTCAAATAGTTTACCTCTTTTAATCCAACTATGAGAAAAAAAATCAATAGGTTTACTATTTTTAAAGAATCTATCTTTCGTAACTTCTCTAAGTATTATCATATCATCATTTAAGTATATAAACTTATCACTTAACTCTTGAATATTTAAAATATTCATCTCTATAGAGTTGGAGTTAAATGTAGGTAGATGAGATTTATCAAAATATATATCTTCATGTTTAACTAAAACAATTTTTTTATGATCTATATCAAGCCACTTGGGGTAGTGTCCTGTAGTTATGATATATATTTTATTATACCATGGACAGTTTTTTTCTATACCTCTTAAAACATATTTCAATGTCCCCATATCTCTATATCTAGAGTTAGAGTTAATGTCATTATCTTCTATTAGATTATACTGCTCCTTCTCTTTTTGCCACTCCCTATCGCTACTATCTACCCATGGCAATACAAAATCTACTTTATAATTCATTGATCTCCTTTATCAAAAATAATATTTTTATATGGATTAATATGTGTACTATCTACCTTTGTAGTGCTACCATTATGTATAAATCTAAGAAATATTAAAAAGTAGCTCAAGGATAATATATAGAGAACTATTACTCTTCTTCTGCTATTAAATGATAGAATAAAGTATAGTAAAGATATTATAAAAGCAAATACAAACATATATTGTAATCTGTTAAATATTGTTATCTCAAAGTGCAACAAATAAAAGAGTTCGTAAAGTAGATATAGGTTAATTAAAATATTAGCTTGTGGGTATATAGCAGTTACTCTATCTTTATTATAAAATACTATTATAGATAATAGGCTTTGTAAAAAAGGCATTAACATTCCATATCTACTATAGTTAGATGAGCCAAACTTTCCATCAAGATAGTCTATATAGTCTGAAGGGAATATACTCATAAATAATTTTAAGTAGTCTGCTATTAAATGTTGCTCTACGGCTACAAATACAACTACTACAATAGCTATCATAACAAATCTATTCAATCGTATATTTCCTATAAAATATATAAAAAATAGAATCATAGCTGTAGGAAAATGAAACAGAGAAGATACTACAGAGTATAAAATATATTTAAGTATATTTTTTTCATAAATATACTTAAATGCATACGACATAATTGCAACTGCTAATCCTTGTCGTATTTGATTATAGCTACCTTGAAAATAGTATATAGTTATAAATAAAAATACTCCTATTGTAAAAGCATCTTTAGGCAAACTTCTATAAGAGTAATATATAGTAAAAAATCCCATTATTGCAAATACCCATTGAACATTTAACCCAACAATCTGCACTAATTTATTTAATAGGGTATACCCATACTCTATTCTTAAATCTTTTCCATTTGATATCTCATTAAAGATATCTACGTAACTACTATAATCTGTACCCATATTCAATCTAATTGCTATAAAAATAAAAGGTATAAAAAAAGCAAAAAAATAGAATATATATCTTTTATAATCTAGGCTCTTCTCATATAAATATGCACTTAGTGTAGAAAAAATCAGTATAGATGTATAAAATATATAGCTACTCAATATATATACCTCTTAAATTAATTTACTATACATTAAATTATATCTTTTTGTAATAGTATTTAAATTATAATTCTTTAAACTATAGTTAAATCCATTGCTTCCCATAGTTGATAACTCACCTAAATCTTTTAATAAAGCCTCTTCTAATACTCTTTTTAACTCACTCTTTGTTGGTTTTATATACCATCCACTCTCATTTTCTACTATCCACTTAAAGGGAGTTGCTGTTGTAGTTATTACAGCTTTTTTCTGCCTATATGCTTCTAAAACTGTTAATGGAAATCCTTCATTAAAAGATGATAGTATAAATATATCTGATATTTCATAAACACTATTTTTATCTTCATTATAAAGTGGACCTAATAAGAATATACTATTATCAAGTGATAATTTTTTAATTTTATGCTCTAAAAAAGATATATACTCTTTGCTTCCTTCTCCAACAATAAATAGACAAAACTCTCTACTATCTACTAAAGAAAAAGCATCTATAAGTATCTCTATACCTTTTGCTTTATGAACTCTTGAAAGAGATAAAAATACTCTCCTATCTTTTGATAAATCTTTTAGCCTTCTCTTTAGCTCTAAATTAATATCTAGTTTATCTTTAAAGTCTATGCCATTTGGAATTATCTCTATAGGTGTATCTATGCCCCAAGCCCTTATATCTGCTGCCTCTTTATCAGTGAGTGCGTGTATAATATTAGCATTTAAGTAGGCTCTTTTCATATAGATATATTTTACAAATAATTTTTTATACCTACTCTTTTTTAGTGAAACCCTATCTAATGCACCATGAGGGGAGATAACTAATGAAGCTTTTGGCTTTTTATAAAGTAGTGCTAGAGCCATTAGCCAGCCACCATGATAGTGTATAAGATCTTGATTTTGCATAATTTTTTTAATAGTAATAAATCTTTTAAGCCACCCTAGTATTGAAATGTGCTCTGTTTTTCTTAATATATAAAAATCAATACTATATATACTACTTAACTCCTTAGATATACTATTAACAACACTATTTATACCTCCACCTAAAGAGCCTGTTATATTTAGTAATCTTTTTTTCAATTTATACTCCATCTCTAAACATATGTTTAAATTTTTTTAAACTTGTAATTGTACTAATTATAATCTTGACATTTAGAATATATGGAAAAGAGATCAAGTATCTCATTAATATCTGTTTTAATTTGTTAGAACTATTTTCTATCTTTGGTTTACTATGTAAATACTCTATAAATTGATTAAAGCTTTTAATATATCCATCATCATGATAATATGGCTTTTGGTGTATAAATGCACTAAAATCATTAAACTTTTTACTACTAAAACTTCTGTAATATTTACTATGTTTTTTGGCTTTATGTAATCTATCTTCTATAATACTATATGCATCAAATAGTTGATAAAATTTTTTAGATTTACCATCTTCTGTTATACTATTTGGATTTATAATATAGTGATAATAAGCTTTATCTATTTTACCTATATTATCTGCATTTAAAGATATATCTACCATCATAACTAAATCTTCACCTAGAGATATATTCTTTGGAAAAGAGATATCATTAAATATCTCTTTTTTATATATCTTATTCCACACAGAGTGATAAGCCCGATTATTAAAAAGTTCTTTTAAATAATCATCTTTAGAGTATAGATAGATATCTGTTTTTAAATCTTTCCAAATTTCCAAATTTCCTAAGTCATCATCTCTATATAAATTTGAAACTACTATATCACACTTTTTATTAACTGCAAAATTATACATATCTAATGACATACTAGGCTCTATCCAATCGTCACTATCTAAAAACTGTATATACTTACCTTGTGAGTTATTAATACCTATATTCCTAGCATTTGATACACCAGAATTTTCTATATTTAAAACTTTAACTCTGCTATATTTAGTCGCTATATCTTCCACTATAGCTTTAGTTCTATCGGTTGAACCATCATTTACAACAACTACTTCTAAATCTTGTAAAGTCTGATTTAAAGCACTATGTAGTGATCTAAATATATATTTCTCTGCATTATATGCCGGTATTATTATACTTACTTTAATCATAATTTTTTATAGCCTTTTTAATTAAACTACTTAAAAATACTTTAAAGTTATTATCTATTAAAAATACTATTAAAGTTATAACAAAAGATACAAATGTAACTTTACCAAAATATATTATAAATAGACTCCAGCTATCTATATTTGTAGGTATATATCTTAATATAGTAGTTGAAAAGTATATAGATAAAAGTGTTAAAACAGTATATTTTGAGTATTCTAATATATACTGTTTCATAGGCTTTTGAAATGATTTTTTAAAAACTACAAGAGGTTTTAGTATATAGATAACTATTAAATTAGATACTACTGTACCCACAACTACACCTGCTAAACCAATATAGTTAACTAGTATCAAAGATAATAGCAAATTAATTGTACTCTCTAGTATTGGATTATAAATATCACTATATACTCCTGTATTATTTTTAAATGTCTCTAAAGCACCTCTTGATATACCTATATATAAGTTAATTAGAATTAAAATTACTATATTGTTAGACAAGATGTACTCTTTCCCCATCCAAAGTTCTACAAAAGTGTTAATTGTAAAGTAAGAGATAGTTACAACGAAAGTTGCTATAAATACATACAATGAGTGAAACTTTTGCCAAAGTTTATAGCTACTATCTAAACTCTTCTTGGCTATGAAATTACCTGTATATGGTGCCAGTACAGGAGTAATAATATTAACTACTGTTGATATCATACTATATATAATCATATATGTTGCATACACTGCAACTATCTTTAATGATAAATAGATAGATATAATTATATAGTCTGTACTAAAAACAACTACCTCTCCAATTTTATGCCAGAACATATTCTTCATATCTATTTTTATTTGACTATATCTATCTTTTGTATTAACAAACCACTGATAATCTTTTATTAATTTAAATTTAAAAAAGATATAGTTTATTATATTTTGCAAACTTAAAACTGCTATAAAAAGTAAAAAAGATTTAAAATATATTAATGCTATAAGTTGTAAAATCATTGCTAATATTCTTGAACTTCCAGATATTAATCGCATATATCCATACTCTTGATTAGCTATAAATAAAATACTATATTTTGCATTTAGATAAGACCATGCAGTATTTAATAGATATAAACCCCAATAAATATAGATTATATTGCCAAAAGTACTACTATTTGCAATATAAGGTAAAACTAGAGCAATTATAGAACCAAATAAAATAATAATTATAGATATGACTTTAAAATAACTATCTATAGTAGATATAATTATACTAGACTCTTTGTAGTTACTATTAGAAAGAGGCTTATATAATGCATATGTTGCAGCTGTTGTTATACCCATATCTACTAAATTTAAATATGATATAAGTTGAGTCATCAAACTCATAAGCCCTAGTGCTTCTTTACCTAATATATCTGCAAAAACTTTATTAATAATAAAAGATAATATACCTATAGATAAAGTTATAAATATATTTATCAATAAATTTTTACGAAGCATTAGTTACCTTTTAAAACTAATTTATCACTACCCTCTTTTATAAATTCAATTAGAAAAACTATAAAAATGGCACTAAGAATACTAGCTATAGAAGCTATTAATAGTATTAAATTGTACTTAGGTTTAATGGGTTTGGTACTCTTTTTTATCTCATTAGTAAAGTTTACCTCAGTTATGACTGAAAGTATATATTGATATCTATTTTTATCCAATTTTATACTACTGATTAATTTATTATATTCTGATATTTGAAATATTATACTCTCTTCTATTTTACTATTTAGTGGGCTATTTAGCCTCTTATATAATTTTTTCAGATTTCCTTTATACTCTTTTTCAGTATCATCTAATATATATAACTCTTTTTTAAGAAATTTTTTATATGCTAATATACTAACTAACTCTTTACTCTTGATAAAATTAATAATCTCTTTTAGGTAATTTAATGCACCTTGGTTACTATAATCTTCTACACTTATGCTTAACAAACCACTACTTTGGACTATCTCTATCTTTGGATATATTGATCTGTTATCTATTTTACGATCAAACTTATACTTAACTATATCTATTATCTTATCTGGTTTTGTAAAAAAAACTCTCTTTTGAATGTTATTATTATATTTAATATATGAACCTAACTCTATCTGTGCATCTACCCTATATATTGGTTTAGTAATAAATAGATATAGCAGAGCTAACAATAAAGAGACGACAAAAAATAGAGATATAAATCTTTTATAGCTATATATAACTTTAATTATTTCTTTAAAATCTATCTCATCCTTGCCTATCTCTTTATATACAACTATATCTGTTGGGGTTAGCCTCCTCTTATCCATAAAGAGTTAGCCATTAAGTTTTTTAAACATATCTAAGTTATCCAACTTCTCCCATGGGTAGTCACTCTGCCCTACCTGACCTCTTGCTGCAACATCTGCATAAAGGAAAGTATCTTTAGATGGTTTATCTAGTTTAAACTTTTTTGTAATCCAATTTGGTGTTAAAGGAAAGTTATCCATAATAAATTGCGACAACTTATTATCATCTAATCCCTCAACTACTGTTCCATAGGTATCTACTGCAATAGATGTTGGCTTTGCAACTCCGATAGCGTAAGATAGCTGAACTACACATTTTTTAGCAAGTTTTGCAGCAACAATATGTTTTGCAATATATCTAGCAGCATAAAGACCAGAACGATCAACTTTAGTATAATCTTTAGAGCTTTGAGCACCACCACCAATAGGAGCATACCCACCAAAGCTATCTACGATTAGTTTTCTACCAGTTAGACCAGAATCATGCAAAGATGAGTGTGATACATACTTGCCTGTTGGATTAATATGAATAATACAATCATCTTTACTATAAAGCTCTTTAGGAAGTCCTGCATCATCTATAAGAGTTTGAATTAACTCTCTAACCTCATCTATACTCATACTTGATACACAAGGAGCAGATACAACAATGGTGTGAATCTTTTTAGGATTACAACTCTCGAAATTATCTTTTGTCTCATAATCTATTGTAACTTGTGTCTTTATATCAACACCAAGCTTAGATGGATTAGACTTGGCATACTCATAAACCTTTTGCATTAAAACTCTTGCATAAGTAATTGCACTTGGCATATACTCTTTAGTCTCACTATCGGCATAACCAAACATAATCCCTTGATCACCAGCACCAATCTCTCCATCTTCTCTATCAACTCCTTGGTTAATATCTGGTGACTGAGAATTAAGTAAAACTTGAACCTCTACATCTTCAGGGTACAAACACTCCTCTTTTGTAAAGTATGGGTTACCGTTATAGCCAATCTCTACAAGTGCATTGTGAACAATTTTTTCATAATCTTCACTTGTTAAGTTAGTACTAGATGTAACCTCTCCACCAATTACAACATGTTTACCTGCTACAAAAACCTCTGAAGCAACTCTAGAGCTAGAGTCACCTATAATTAACTTATCCACAATACTATCTGCAATTATATCTGCACACTTATCTGGATGACCTGGGCTAACAACTTCGCTTGTAAAAAGATACAAGATAGCTCCTTTTAAATAGAAATATTAAGCAGATTGTACCAAAAAATAATTAAAAGGAGGCTCTATAAAGTTTGGTTAAAGCTTAGCTTCAACCGATTTAACCTTTGACTCTAAGCGATTGTTTTTTCCTGCTCGGTAGTCTATTTTGATTGTACTATATATTCTATTGCAGTCAACTTGCAAAATCTCATAAGCCTTTTGCACAATCTCTAAGCCCTCAGCAACTGTTTGGGTCTCTATAATAGTTCCCATTGGTGTAAACTGATATGGCACTCCGCTCTCTTGAATCATCTTTATAACCCTTGCAACAAACTCACTCTTGCTCTCACCGTGGTCTGTTGGAAATATTGCAAACTCTATTAATGCACTCATACTCAACCTTTTAAAACTAATTTAACTCTAAACAAAAGTTTAGCTCTATTTTTTTACTTTGGCTACTGCATCTTCTATTTTAGCAACTATACTAGGGTCTTCGAGTGTTGAAGTATCTTGAGTGATCTCTTCGCCTTTTGCAATAGCTCTTAAAATTCTTCTCATAATCTTTCCACTTCTTGTCTTTGGAAGACCAGGAACTTCTACTATATCGTCGGCTTTTGCTATATTTCCTATCTCATCTGATAAGATAGAGTTAATATGACTCTTAATATCTTCACTATTGCTGCCATCTTTTAAGACAACATATATAAATATAGACTCACCTTTTATCTCGTGTGGTACTCCAATTACTGCTACCTCTGCTACTGAGTCATCTTTTTTAACAGCAGCTTCTATTTCGGCTGTTCCCATTCTGTGTCCACTTACATTAATTACATCATCAACACGCCCTGTAATTGTAATGTAGTTATCTTCATCTAGCACGGCACCATCTCCACTAAAGTAGACTGCTTTTCCATCTTTTTTTGCATCTGAAAAGTATGATTTTACATATCTCTCATCATCGTTCCAGATAGTTCTAATCATGCTTGGCCATGGCTTTGTAATACATAATAGTCCTGTCTCTCCAACCTCTTTAGGCTCTCCATCACTATTTATTATCTCTGCCATAATTCCAGGAAGTGCAAATGTTGCACAAGCTGGTTTAATTGGTGTAGCACCTGGTATTGGGCTAATCATATGCCCACCTGTTTCAGTTTGCCACCAAGTATCAACAATAGCACATTTAGAGCCACCTACTGCTTCGTAGTACCACTTCCAAGCCGGTGGGTCTATTGGCTCACCTACTGTTCCTAATACTTTTAAAGAGCTCAAATCATATTTAGATGGCTCATTTTCGCCCATTTTGTGCAGAACTCTAATTGCAGTTGGTGCAGTATAGAATTGGTTAACTTTATGAGTCTCAACCATCTTCCAAGCACGACCTGCGTCTGGATAAGTTGGTACACCCTCGAACATTAAAGTTGTAGTTCCAGCTGCTAATGGACCATAAACAATATATGTGTGCCCTGTAATCCAACCAATATCGGCAGTACACCAAAATATATCATCACCTTTAACATCGAATACCCACTCCATTGTCATTTGAGCCCATAAAATATAACCTGCACTACTGTGTTGAACACCCTTTGGCTTGCCTGTTGAGCCTGACGTGTATAGTAAAAATAATGGATCTTCACTATCCATTAATTCAAAGTCACAAATATCACTTTTTGCTTCTATTAATTCATTAAAATTGTGATCTCTGCCATCAACCCATGCTATCTCTTCGTTGTTTCTTTTAACAACTAAAACAGCCTCTATGCTTTTGCCACCAAGAGATAGTGCTTCATCTACAACAGGTTTTAGCAAGTATGGTTTACCTTTTCTGAAAGCTCCATCTGCTGTAATTACAAGCTTTGCACTAGCATCTTCTATTCTATCTTTTAAAGCCTCTGCACTAAAGCCACCAAATACAATAGAGTGAATTGCACCAACTCTAGCACAAGCTAGCATTGCAATAGCAGCTTCTGGAATCATTGGCATATAAAGAACAACTCTGTCACCTTTTTTAATACCAAAATTCTCTTTTAATAGGTTTGCAAACTTATTTACTCTTTTACTAAGATCATTGTATGTAATTTTCTCAACATCACCCTTGTCGCCTTCAAAAAGAATTGCAATTTTGTCACCTTTATCTTTTAAATGTCTATCAACACACTGGTTACAAACATTCATCTTGCCATCTACAAACCACTTATAAAATGGTGCTTTGCTCTCATCTAAAACTTTATTATATGGCTCTATCCAATCTATCTTCTCTTTTGCAAACCCATCCCAAAAGCCTTCATAATCATCTTTTGCTCTATTTTGTAACTCCCAATACTCATCCATACTCTTTACTCTTGCTTGTTTACTAAACTCTGGATTTGGGTTAAAAACTTCTTTACTCATATTAACTCCTAATATTTTTTACAACTATAATAGCACAAATAAATAGTTTATAGCAAATTTATATAGGATAATTTTTGTCTTATTTAATTATTGTGTAGAATTTTCTATACCAAAGAGGCTTAAACCTCTTTTTACTTAAAGTTCTTGCGTTACCAACTCATTTACAATTTTTGGATTAGCTTTACCACCTGTTGCTTTTAGAACTTGTCCAATAAAGAAACCAAATAGCTTTTTATTTCCTGATCTATACTGCTCTGCTTTCTCTTGATTTTGAGTTATTATATCTTTAATTATTGGCAATATCTCTTCTGGGTTACTAATTTGTTTTAAACCTTTTTCCTCAACAATATCCTCTGGGCTACCACCATCTTTTACTACTATCTCAAACACCTCTTTGGCAATTTTAGATGATATTAGCTCTTCATCTACCATTTTTGCTAATAAAGCAATAGTTTTAGGTGTAAAATTAACCTCATCAATAGAGTTAACCTTTAGCTCTTTTGAAACATCATTTGCAACCATATTAGCAATTGTTACGGCACTTTTATGCTCATTAACTGCAGTGACAAAAAAGCTATATAGAGTATCATCTGTTGCTAAAATACTTGCTAGTTGGTTATTTATATTATGCTCTTTAATAAGATTTTCAAAAATTACTTTTTGATTATCGCTAAGCTCTGCCATCTCACCACTTTTAGATGGCTTTTGACTCTCTTTTTTTGGCTCTTTTGTAACTTTTTTAGGTAGATCTTTTTTCGCCCAAGAATCTTTAAGGCTTACAATCTTATTAAATATTGGCTTCTCATTTGTGTAGTCTATTGGCTCTTTGTAAAAGTAGCCCTCTCTTTCAAATTGAAATCTCTCCTCATTAGAGTTTATGGCATATGGCTCTATTAGGGCCCCTTTTATTACTTGCAGTGAGTTTTCGTTTAAGTCTTCAATGCCATTAGGAGCTTCATTTTTATATAGTCTATCGTAAACTCTAAGCTCTGCCTCTATGGAGCTATTAGCCTCTACCCATTGAATTGCACTTTTAACTTTAATACCACTCTTATCTTCTCCACTTTTTGAATCTGGGTAGTAGTTTGCTACAATCTCTATCACCTCTCCACTTTCATTAGTTACCACCTCTTTGCACTCAATTATATAAGCATATTTAAGTCTAACTGGCTGCTGTGGTGTTAGCCTAAAGTAGCCTTTTGGTGGATTTTGACTAAAGTCATCTTGGTTTATATATATCTCTTTAGAAAATGGTAAAACTCGGCTACCATCTTTTGGTACATCTTTTGGATATAAAGATGCTTCAATATCCTCTTGGCTACCTTTATAGTTTGCAATTGTTACTTTCAATGGCTTCGTAACGCACATAACACGAGGAACTTTTAGGTTTAAATCATCTCTAATTGCAAACTCTAGTTGAGCAATATCTACAACAGAGTTTGCCTTTGCAACACCTATACTTTCGCAAAAATTTAAAATTGACTCTGGTGTATAACCTCTTCGTCTAAGCCCAGCAATTGTAGGAAGCCTTGGATCATCCCAACTTGAAACATAGTCACCCTCTACAAGCTCTAAAAGTTTTCTTTTGCTCATTACTGTATAGTTTATATTTAACCTTGCAAACTCATGTTGATATGGTCTTGGATGCTCTAGCTCTAGTGTATCAATTACCCAGTTGTATATATCTCTATTATTCTCAAACTCTAATGTACAAATAGAGTGAGATACTCCTTCTATATAGTCAGAGAGGCAGTGAGCAAAATCATACATTGGATATATTGCCCACTTATCTCCTGCTCTAAAGTGAGAGTGGTTTCTTATTCTATAAATCAGAGGATCTCTCATCTTCATATTAGGTGAACTCATATCAATTTTGGCTCTTAAAATGTGCTCTCCATCTTTAAATTCACCATTTTTCATTCTCTCTAAAAGCTCTAAGTTCTCATCTACACTTCTATCTGCATATTTACTTCTTTTACCTGCTGTTGTTACTGTGCCTCTATACTCTCTAATCTCATCTTCGCTTAGGCTATCTACATAAGCTTTTTCCATTTTTATAAGCTCTTTTGCCCACTCATACAACTTATCAAAATAGTCAGATGTAAACCTAACATCACCACTCCACTCAAATCCGAGCCAATTTACTGCATCTTTTAGTGCCTCTACATATTTTGTATCTTCTGTTGTTGGGTTTGTGTCATCCATTCTTAAATTACACTTGCCACCAAAATCTTTTGCAATACCAAAGTTGAGTGCAATAGATTTAGCATGCCCAATATGTGGAAATCCATTTGGCTCTGGTGGAAACCTTGTAGTTACCTCTTTATATTTGCCACTTTTTACATCTTCTTCTACTATTTTTCTTAAAAAATCTCTTTTTATACTCATAAGTTTACTACCTTGATTAAATTGTTATTATTATACTTAAATGTTGCTAAAATAGTTACACTCTTAAAGCCATTAATAATAAATTAAGTTTAACTAAATATACTATACCCCACTATATTATTTTAAGGATAAATTATGGAGTTACTATATAAATTTTTTGAAAATTTGTTTCTTCTAGCTAGTGCTATGAGCTTTTTTATACTTTTAGGTTTACTCATTGCAGGGGTATTAAAGCAACTAATTGCAGAAGATTTTGTCTCTAAACATCTTGGAAAAAGCTCTTTTGCTTCTGTTTTTAAAGCTGTTATATTTGGTACACCTTTGCCTGTTTGTTCCTGCTCTGTTATTCCGTTTGCAAAATCTTTACAAAAAGAGGGCGCAAGCAGTGGAGCAGTAGAGAGCTTTTTAATATCTGCTCCAATTACAGGCGTAGACTCTATTTTAGCAACCTACAGTATCTTTGGGTGGTTTTTTACAATATATAGAGTAGTTACATCAATGATAATTGCAATAACTGTAGGTATATTAGAGAATATTTTCGGTAAAGAGAAAATAGTTTCTAAACCCAAATTCTCTTTACAAAGTAGCCCTAATATATCTAAAGTTAACACATTTAGTAGCAGTAGTTGTTGCAGCACAAGTAGTTGCTGCTCTAGCACTAAAAAAGGTAGTGGATTTAGCATTAAACAAGTCTTTAATTACGCTTTCAATACCCTCTTTGGTGATATAGCAAAATCTCTACTAATAGGTTTAATTTTAGGAGCACTATTTACAACATTTATACCAAAAGATATTTTAAACAGCATATTTGAAAACCAAATAGCTAGCTACTTTTTGGTAATATTAGTTGCAATGCCACTCTATGTTTGTGCTACATCATCTTTGCCAATTGCCGCAGCATTTATAGTTGCAGGTATGAGCCCTGGTGCAGCATTTATATTTTTAAGTGCTGGTCCTGCTACTAGTACTGTTACAATGGGTGTTGTTGTATCAATGTTTGGAAAGAGATCTTTGGCAATATATATTGGAGTAATAGCAACTCTAAGTATAGCTTTTGGATTTTTATTAGATAACACTATCTCAAATTTAGATATAATCTCTATAAAACAAGGTGTAGAGGGCTTAAGTAATATAGATATTGCTAGTACAGTTTTGTTTTTTGCATTAGCTTTATACTACACATTTAGGAGAAAGTAATGAGTTGTTCAAAAGAGAATAAAAAATTAATTGGTAGAATTAATAGAATTAAAGGGCAAGTTGACTCTATAAGAGAGAAACTTGTAGATGACTTAGAGTGCAATAAAACCCAAGATGCCTATGAGGTAATTAGACAACTTAGCACAATAAAGGGTGCAGTAAACTCAATGATTCACTCTTACATAGAGCACTTTGCAAAAGAGCACCTAGTTACACAGATTAAAGAATCAAAAGATATAGATGAGGCAACAGATAAGATGGATGCACTGTTAGAGATTTTAAAGAGTTACGGTAAATAGTAAGGGTCTAGTAATTTTACTTAGTGAGGTAATATATAAAGCTTTATCTCTATATTTTGTACTCATCTAATTTTTTTAGTTTGATATTAGTATCATTTTGCAGTAGTAAAATAAGCTCACCAACGGTTTTCTGTGTAGTTATAGATGTAAACATTTGATCATGCATTAATATAATTATTTGATCTTTTCTAAAGGTTTTATTCTCTTTAAGTAGTCTTTTTATTTTTTTATAGTGATATAGTGCACTTTGTTGCTTAATAACACCATTTTGTTCATGGTGTAGCTCGTAATCCCAGCCAAAAAATTTATAACCATGATTATGTGCTATTTGTATAGCAGCACTCTTAGCATTAAGATCACCTTTTGAGAGACCATCAATTGCAAAGACGTTTCTACCAGGTAGTCTTGCTATATTAGAATCCAATTTTAAATATCTATTATTTTGTAAAAAATCTTTCTCTACATTATCTGAATTTTTATAGAATCTCTTATAGTGAGCATTAGCATGTGTAAAGCTGT
This sequence comes from uncultured Nitratifractor sp., assembly GCA_947311565.1. Lineage (GTDB taxonomy): Bacteria > Campylobacterota > Campylobacteria > Campylobacterales > Sulfurovaceae > JAADEQ01. Next base: position 20,372 of record CAMZLH010000050.1, on the reverse strand, counting down.
GATTTCCTAACAAAGCATATTTATTAATTCTATATCTATTTAGACTTGGTACTAAATCTCTATTTGTACTAACCATCTTGCCAACTAGAAAAAGTGTAAATGGAACTTCATAATCTCTAATTAATTGATCTAGATATTTACTTCCAGTTAGTGGACCATCATCGCTTGTTAAGAATACGCTATATTTATAGTTTGGCTTAGCTTTATGTATAGGGTGAACAACTGTTTTTTTACTATCTTTGTGTAGATATTTGTAGGTAACTAATGATAGGTCTACAAATATAAAAAGTATGGCTAGGGTAATTAAAATTATTTTTGTCATCTACTTCATTCTTTGAAAAACAGTTCCCTCTAAAGAGATATTTGCCATTATTCCTACATCATTAAATACTATTGCAACAGTATCTTTTTTTACATCTATAGAGGACAAATCGCTACCTTTACTCCAGTTCATTATAGCAATATTACCATCTACACCTACTTTCCACTCCTCTTTATTAATAAATCTATTAAGTGACTCTTTTGTTAAAAAAAGTATCATAAGTGAACGCTTTTGTGCACCAGCTTGAAGTCCTATCGATGTGCTAAACATTTTGTAATAGCTAGTAATTGCACCTTTTTGAACTAAAGCACCCTCACCATACTCTCCACCAACAACTAAGCCAGCTTTATATACATCAGGAAATATTAAATATCCTACACTTTTTCTTATTAGTTCATCACCACCTTTAAAGTCTGCATAGAATAGCTGCAGAGTCTTAAGAATCTTTTTTGGTGAATATGCTTCGCTAGCATTTAAATTAGAAGTTGCTAATAGAATAGAAAATATTACAGTAAGTAACTTTTTCATAAATTTTCCTCGTCTCTAGTTTTTAATATTATACTAAAAAATATTAATAACTTGATATAAAGAGAAGAATTTTCTATCTTTTTTTTAAAAAAATGAAAAATGTTACTGCTTAAACTATTTGCTACTCTCTTCGCCTATAGCTTAAGGCTTCTAAAATCTCTCTCTTACCAATTATATCTGATTCATTTATATCTGCTATAGTTCTTGCAATTTTTTTAATATTAGATATAGATCGATAAGATAGTGAGAATCTCTCTGTAGCTTTTTGCAAAATATCTTTAGAGATATCATCTAAAATACAAAATCTATCAATTTCAATCTCGCTTAAATCTCCGTTAAAGCTAATCTGTTTCCGTTTTTTTTGAGAACTAAATGCCTTTATAACCATAGAGTGCAACTCTTTAGAACTATAAGTAGCTTTTTTATTAAAATCAATCTCTTGCATTACTGCATATAGCTCTACTCTATCTAAAAAGGGGTCACTTAATCTATTTTTATATCTCTTTATCTCATGAGTAGTACATCTGCACTCTTTATGTTTATTTAATAAATTTCCACAAGGACATGGATTCATAGCTCCAATAAATAGAAAGTTTGCACTATAGCTAATCTTACTATTTACTCTAGCAATATTTACCTCTCTATCTTGCAGAGGCTCTCTAAGTGCCTCTAAAACTTTGGAGTTAAAGTGTGGTAGTTCATCAAAAAATAGTACTCCTTTATTTGCTAATGCAACTTCACCTATTTTAGCAGTATGAGATCCACCACCAAATATTGCAGCACTAGTTGCAGTGTGATGAGGTGATCTAAAAGGTCTAATTGGATTAAAAGATGGAGACAGACCACCTAAAAATTGGTGTCTAGCGATAGATAGAATCTCCTCTTTACTAAGTGGTGGCATAATATATCTTATTCTCTTTGCAATCATACTTTTACCACTACCGGGATTCCCATTTAGCAGTAAATTATGCATACCTGCTGCACTAATAAGAGCAGCTCTAATAGCAAGTTCTTGCCCTTTTACTGATGCAAAATCCTCTGTGTACTCTTTTGTATAGTAGTACTCTCTATTGTCTATAGTTAATTTTTCATAACTATAATTTGTACTAAAAATTACTGGATCTATCAATTCACTTAAGCTCAACACTTCTGTTGCCTCTTTTAAAGTATCTACAGGATAGAGCTCTAGATCATCTATATATTTAAGTGAATCAATAGACTCTCTTGGAACAATAGCTTTCTTAATTAAACCTTGCTCTTTTAGAGATAAAATTAGTGGAAATATTAGAGAAGAGCTCTTAACTTTTCCATCTAATCCTAGCTCTCCAAATACAAAAATACCTTTATGCTCTATTAATCTATCTCCGAGCGCAATAAGCAAAGCTACAACTAAATCAAAATGGGTGCCACTCTTTTTAATATCACTAGGTGATAGATTAATTGTAATCTTTAATGGTGGTAGCTCATACCCTTGTGCTAAAAGAGCATTTTTAGCCCTCTCTCTTGCCTCTTGTATATCGCTACTAACTAAACCAACTATATTAAATGTTGGTAACCCTTTAGTTAGACTACCCTCTACATCTACAATCTTAGCGTCTACTCCATCAAGAGTTGCACACATTAAGTGATTTACTATAATACTATTTTTATCTTCCATACTATAATAATATCAAAAAATCTATATCAGTAGTTAAAATATGTACATTATAACTATTTAATCAGAATTATTTAAGGTAGACTAAACATCCTCTATAATTTTAGTAAAACCTAATGCATAAACTGATAGTAATTTTGTTATAATTGTAATATCTTAAAACTTGAGATAATAAAATTTTTAGTAGGTGTAGGTAAATAATGAAGATTAGAGTCTATTTTGAAGATACAGATATTGGTGGTATAGTTTATCACTCTAAATATATAAATTTTTGTGAAAGGGCGAGAAGTGAAGTGCTATTTAGCAATGGCTTGACACCCTTTGATAAAGAGAGTAATAGTGGCTATATTGTTAAAGATTTAAGTTGTCAATATATAAATATGGCAACTCTTGGAGATATTTTAGAGATAAAGAGTAAAATAGTCTCTAAGAGTAGAGTGAGCTTTGTTTTAGAACAGACTATATATAAAGAGAATAGTAAGATATTTTCTATGGAAATAACTTTAGTATATCTTAAAAATAGTAAACCTGCTAAACTAGATGAGAGATTTTTAGAGCTATTTTATGAATAGGTTATCTGGATTAGATACACTTAGAGGAGTTGCCATTGTTTTAATGATAACTTTTCATATATCTTACGACTTAAGGCACTTTGGATATATAAATATAGAGATAACTAGAGATATTTTTTGGGTATCTTTTAGAATTGTTATAGTATCTATTTTTCTATTTATAGTTGGGGTAAGTTTAGCATTAGCCTATAGAGGTGGAATTAATTGGAGAAAGTTAATAAAACGCTTAATATTACTGCTTCTATCTTCTATTTTTGTATCTCTGGCTACTTATATAATTTTTCCAACAGCGTGGGTCTATTTTGGTATTATACACGCAATATTTACCTTTACTATTTTATCACTACCTTTTATTAATAGAGGGTATGCACCACTAATATTGGCAGTTGTAATCTTTATCTCTTACTATTTTTTCACTTTTAATATGCATGCACTCTTTAATACTATTGCACCAATTTTGAATCTACCAAAATATCATACTGTAGATTTAGTATCTATTATACCTTGGTTTAGTACAGTTTTAATTGGAGTATTTGTAGTAAATTTAAAATTAGAAAACTATCTCTTTAATAGAGAGTTGCTTACTAATAATTCAATAATTAATAGATACTTAAAAATTTTAGGTACTAACTCTTTAATAATATATTTAATACACCAACCAATACTCTATTTAATATTTAATTTAATCCAGTAACCCACTCATAAAAAGGCAGGGCAGTAAACTCTATTTTGTTAATATTAAATGAGTAGCTACTTGAGTTGGTAATTATAGTGACTTTTATTGGTCTTAATTTACTATAAATACTAAAGTTTTTCTGTATTTTAGTCCACAACTCCTCCTCCTCTTCTAGTGGTGATACTAATATTAGTTCGCTCTTATCTGTAACATAACCATATGGTTTGCTAATAGCTTTTATCTTGATATTGTGTTTTAATAATGCAACAGCAATAATAGAGTCAAATATTAACTGATAATTAAGTGAACCATTTAGATATTTTGCTATTGCAAAATCATAAAGAATAATTTTCTTACCAAAACCCTTTTCATAATTCTCTATAGTATATACTACCTCCTCATCAATCAACTCTTTTATTGTATTATATATTTGATCTTTAGATATTCTAAAATAATCTTTAGCTCTCTTATATATCTGGTTATTAGTAGCAATTTGACATTGATACATAGATAGTATTAAAACTACTTTTCCTATTTGGGGTTCAAACTTTTCAAAAAAATACTCTCTAGAAGCAAAAGAGTTAATACCTGAAACAACTATTGATGGCAGAGTTCCATGTTTTGTAAATTTACTAAAAGCTGTCTCTATAGAGTTAAATTTAGAGAAACTAAAAAACTCTTCAAAATCTAAGGGGAGTAGCTTATAGTGTCTATTGACTATATCGATTCTATATCTTGATACAATAATATATCTATCAACAGTAGGTACATCCTCTAAAAAACCATCAAAGTAGTGGTCAATAATTAATGTTTTAATGGACTCCTCTTTAATAAAACTATTTAGCTCAATAATATCAATATCATCTAAGATAAATTTTGGATCCTCAGCATCAATATATAGATAACTATTTTTATCTAACTCTTTTAACCAATCAACAATTAAAGCACTCTTGCCAACACCTCTAGCTCCATATAGATTAAAGGAGCCACTACTAGGTAGTTCAAGTTTTCGATTATAAAATATAGAGTTTTTTGGTCTATTAATAAAAAAAATATCTAAAATTGACATTAGGCACCTTTTTTCCTTTTTATAAGGAAACTTTTTAAATATATTACACTAAAATATGTTATATTTAACCTAAATAGAAAATTATTTCAGTATAATTTCCGTCGCAATAGGCATTTGCACAGAGTTATCATTTATTAAGATGGTTCTATGCAGATGCCCTGTGTATCGAGTGTTGCGGCACTATAAAAACAAAATTTATGTTGTTAAGAGCAACGAGTTCTTTATAAGGAAAAGATTTTATGGAAAGAATCAGATTAAAGCTTAAAGCTTATGATCATAGAGTTTTAGATAGATCAGTACAATCAATTGTAGATGCTGTAAAGAGAACGGGTTCAGAGTTAAGAGGACCAATACCTTTACCAACAAAGATTAAACGATATACTGTTCTTCGTTCGCCACATGTGAACAAAGATAGTAGAGAGCAATTCGAAATTCGTATACACTCAAGAGTGATAGATATTGTAGCAGCTTCGACTGATACAATCGATTCATTAATGAAATTAGATTTGGCGCCAGAGGTGGAAGTTGAAATCCGCCAAATGGATAAGTAGTAAGGAGAAGATATGGAATTTATTGTAGAAAAAATTGGTATGAGCAGAACTGTTGGTGTACCAAGTACTCCTGTTACTCTACTTAAAGTAGTTGAGTCTAAAGTATGTGAAGTAAGAGAAGATGGAAAAGCTTTAGTTGCTTATCATAGCGGTAAAAAGATAAACAAAGCTATCGAGGGTCAACAAAAAAAGTTTGATGTAAGCAAAGAGTTTAATCGTTTTAAAACAATTGAAGTAGCAGAAGGTACCGAAACTGGTGATTTAAGCATAGCTCCACTTGCAGAGGCAAAAGTTATTAAATCATCTTTTAACTCTAAAGGTAGAGGTTTTAGTGGTGGTATGAAGCGTCACAATTTTGCTGGTGGTCCAGCATCGCACGGTCATAGATTTGGTAGAAGAATCGGATCAATTGGTATGTGTGAGTGGCCAGGTCGTGTTCAACCAGGACAAAAAATGCCAGGTCAATATGGTAATACAAAAATTACTGTTAAAAACGAAGTAATAAGTTTTGATGAAGAGAATGGAATCTTAATCCTAAAAGGTGCAGTACCAGGGCACAAGGGAGCAAGAGGAATGGTAAGGATAGTTAAATGAGTAATACAGTAGTAAAAACAGCAGATTTACCACAAAGTTTTTTAGAGGTTCATCCTCATAACCTATATCTATATTGTAAAGCATATGCAGCTAACTTAAGAGCTAGTAATGCACATACAAAAAATAGAAGTGCAGTAAGTGGTGGTGGTAAAAAACCATTTGCTCAAAAAGGTGGAGGTCGTGCTAGACAAGGTTCTATTAGAGCTCCTCAGTTTAGAGGTGGTGGTGTTGTATTTGGTCCAACAAATGCAAAAAACTATACTCAAAAAGTTAATAAAAAGCAAAAAAGATTAGCTCTTATGCATGCAATTGCAGAGAAAGTAGCTAATGATAAAGTTTTTGTTGTTGATTCAATAGAGGTTACATCTGGTAAAACTAAAGATGCAAACACTCTATTTAAAAGCTTTGAACAAAGAGATGTTCTTTTTGTAAAAGAGTTAATCGATGATAAAACATTTATGGCATTTAGAAACTTAGAGAAGTGCTACCTGATAGAGCCAAATGAGCTAAACGGATATTTAGCAGCTGCATACCATGCAATTGTTATTGAAAAATCTGTTTGGGAAAATCTAATAAAAGAGAGTTAAGATGGCAAATATTACAGATATTAAAGCAATTATTTACACAGAGAAGAGTCTTAACCTTCAAGAGGATGGTGTAATTGTTGTTCAGACAAGTACAAGAGTTACTAAAAACTCACTAAAAGAGATATTTAGAGAGTATTTTGGTATTAAACCACTTAGAGTTAACTCTATGAGAGTAAACGGAAAAGTTAAAAGATTTAAGGGTATCGAGGGTAAGCGTGCTGATAGCAAAAAGTTCTATGTTAAGCTACCAGAAGATGCTAAAATCGAAAGCCTAAGCGTATAAGGATAGAAGATGGCAATTAAAACATATAAACCATATACACCGTCACGTAGATTTTTAACTACAATTGATAATAGCGACATTACATCTAAGCCTACTGTAAGAGGTCTTCTTAAGAAACTTCCTGCACATGCTGGTAGAAATAGCTATGGTAGAATCACATCTCGTCATAAAGAGGCTGGTGCTAAAAAACTTTATAGAATTATCGATTTTAAAAGAAATAAATTTGGTATTGAAGGTAAAGTAGCAACAGTAGAGTATGACCCATATAGAAACTGTAGAATTTGTCTAATTAACTATGTAGATGGTGAAAAGAGATATGTACTTCAACCAAAAGGTCTTAAAGTTGGTGATACAATTTTATCTGCTGAAGCAGGCTTAGATATTAAAGCTGGTAATGCAATGAAATTAAAGAATATACCAATTGGTACACTTGTACATAATATCGAGATGAATCCAGGTCAGGGTGGTAAACTAGCAAGAAGTGCTGGTAGTTACGCTCAAATCATGGGTAGAGATGGAAAGTATGTATCATTAAGATTACCTTCTGGTGAGATGAGATATATTTTAGGTGAGTGCATGGCAACAATAGGAACTATTGGTAACGAAGATTTCGCTAACATGGTTATTGGTAAAGCTGGTAGAAATAGACACAGAGGTATTAGACCACAAACTAGAGGTAGTGCAATGAACCCAATCGATCACCCACATGGTGGTGGTGAAGGTAAAACTAACTCTGGTCGTCATCCAGTTTCTCCTTGGGGTATGCCAACAAAAGGCTTCAAGACTAGAAAGAAAAAAGCTAGTGATAAGTTAATTATCTCAAGACGTAAGAAAAAGTAAGGGGTAGAAGATGGCAAGATCGTTAAAAAAAGGCCCATTCATAGATGATCATCTAATGAAAAAGGTTTTAAAAGCAAAAGAAGAGGGCTCACATAAGCCTATCAAAACTTGGTCAAGAAGATCGGTGATTTTCCCTGAGATGATTGGCTTAACAATTAATGTTCACAATGGTAGACAATTTGTTCCTGTATTTGTTACAGAGGGGCATATTGGTTATAAACTAGGTGAATTTGCACCAACTAGAACATTTAAGGGCCATAAAGGTTCTGTTCAGAAGAAGGTAGGATAAGATGAGTAGAGCATTATTAAAATTTGTAAGAGTTTCACCTACTAAAGCTAGATTAGTAGCTAGAGAGGTTCAAGGTATGAATGCTGAGCATGCAATTGCGGCATTAGAGTTTATGCCAAATAAAGCTGCTAGTGTAATTTCAGGTGTAATTGCATCTGCTGTTGCTAATGGTGGTTTTGAACCAGAAGAGGTAGTAGTAACTTCTTGTAGAGTTGATAGAGCTTCTTATATGAAGCGTTGGAGACCAAGAGCTAGAGGTACGGCAACGAGAATTTTAAAACCTACTTCTCATATTCTAGTAGAGGTAGCTCCTGCTAGCAAAAATGATGGAAAGGATGCATAAATATGGGTCAAAAAGTTAATCCAATAGGTCTTAGACTAGGAATTAATAGAAACTGGGATTCAAGATGGTTCCCAGCTAAAGATAGAGCTCCTTCATTTATTGAAGAGGATTATAGAATTCGTAAGATTCTTAAAAAAGAGCTTATGTTTGCAGGTGTTAGTAATATTATTATTGAGAGAACTATAAAGAAAATTAGAATTACAATCGTAACTGCAAGACCAGGTATCGTAATTGGTAAAAAAGGTGCAGATATCGAGAAGTTAAAAGCTAATCTTCAAAAGCTAATCAATAAAAATGTAGCTATTAATATTAAAGAAGAGAAGAAGCCTTTAGCTAATGCTCAATTAGTTGCTGAGAGTGTTGCTCAACAATTAGAGCGTCGTGTTGCTTTCCGTCGTGCTATGAAAAAAGCTATTCAAGGAGCTTTAAAACAAGGTGCTAGAGGAATTAAAGTTTCTGTTTCAGGTAGACTTGCAGGTGCAGAGATGGCTAGAACTGAGTGGTACCTAGAGGGAAGAGTTCCTCTACATACACTTAGAGCTAAAATCGATTACGGATTTACAGAGGCTTTAACAACTTATGGTAATGTAGGTATTAAAGTTTGGATCTTTAAAGGTGAAGTACTTCAAAAAGGTATTCAGCCAGAGAAGAAAGATTCTCGTCCTTCAAGAAGAAACAATAGAAGAAGAGGAGAGTAGTCATGTTGATGCCAAAGAGAACTAAGTGGAGAAAGCAACAAAAGGGTAGAAACCGTGGTAAAGCTTTCCGTGGTAATAAGATAGAGTTTGGAGAATTTGCTATTAAAGCTACAGAAGCTGGTAGAATTGATTCTCGTCAAATTGAGTCTGCTCGTATTGCAATGACTAGAAAAGTAAACAGAACTGGTAAAACTTGGATTAGAGTATTTCCAGATAAACCTTTAACTAAAAAACCATTAGAGACAAGAATGGGTAAAGGTAAAGGTGCTGTTGAGAAGTGGGTTATGAATATTAAGCCTGGTAGAATTATCTTTGAAATGGCAGGAGTTAACGAAGATTTAGCAAGAGCAGCACTTACGCTAGCATGCCATAAATTGCCATTTAAGACAAAAATTATTTCAAGGGAAGATAGCAATGAAATATACTGATCTTCAAGACAAAAGTGTAGCAGATTTAAATGAGCTACTTAAAGAGAAAAGATTAGAGGTTTTTACTTTAAAAGTTAAACTAAAAACTATGCAACTAAATAATACAGCAGAGCTTAGAGCTGCTAAAAAAGATGTTGCAAAAATTAAAACAGCAATTAGTGCTGCTTCAGTTAAGTAAAGGGTAAGAGATGCCAAAAAGAGTAATATCTGGAAAAGTAATAAAAAAAGCTGGTGATAAAACAGCTACAGTTTTAGTTGAGAGAAAGGTGCTTCACCCAAGATATCACAAAACTGTTAAGAGATTTAAAAAATATCTAGTTCACGATGAGAAGAATGAAGCAAATGTAGGTGATTTGATTGATGCTATTGAGTGTCGTCCATTATCTAAAAGAAAAGCTTTCCGTCTTATTGAGATTACACAAAGAGGAGAGGGCTAATGATTCAGAGTTTTACAAGATTGAATGTAGCTGATAATAGTGGCGCTAAAGAGATTATGTGTATTAAAGTTCTTGGTGGTTCTAAGAGAAGATATGCATCTGTTGGTGATATTATTGTTGCTTCTGTAAAGAAAGCTACTCCAAATGGAAAAGTTAAAAAAGGTAAAGTTGTAAAAGCAGTTGTAGTTAGAACTAAAAAAGAGATTCAAAGAGAGAATGGCTCTTTAATTAGATTTGACGATAATGCAGCAGTAATTATTGATGATAAAAAAGAGCCAATTGGTACTCGTATCTTTGGACCTGTAAGTAGAGAGACAAGATATGCAGGTTTCATGAAGATTGTATCACTTGCACCGGAGGTTTGGTAATGGCTAAGAAGTTTAAGATTAAAAAAGGCGATACTGTAATGATTATCGCTGGTAATGATAAAGGCAAAACTGGTGAGGTTTTAAAAGTACTTACTAAAAAAGATGCTGTTATCGTTGCAGGTTGTAAAGTAGTTAAAAAGAGCGTTAAGCCTACTGAAGAGAATAAAGATGGTGGCTTTAATGATAAAGAGATGCCAATTCATATCTCTAATGTAAAAAAAGTTGAGGCGTAGTTATGAGTAGATTAAAAGAGAAATATAACTCATTGGTACCAACTCTAAAAGAAGAGTTAAGTATCGATAATGCTATGTTAGTACCTAAACTAGAGAAGATTGTAATTAGTGTTGGTGCTGGTGAAGAGGGTAAAGATAATAAACTTATCGCTAATATGGCTGATACTATCTCTTTAATTGCTGGTCAAAAAGCAGTAGTTACAGTTGCTAAGAAGTCTGTTGCAGGTTTTAAAGCTAGAGAGGGTGCTCCAAGTGGTATTAAAGTTACTCTTAGAGGCGAAAATATGTATAACTTCTTAGATAAGTTAGTATCTATTGCGCTACCAAGAGTTAAAGACTTTAGAGGTGTTCCAAGACGTGGTTTTGATGGTAGAGGTAACTATAACTTTGGTTTAGATGAGCAATTAATGTTCCCAGAAGTTAGTTATGACTCTATTATGAAGACTCATGGTATGAATATCTCTATTATTACAAACACAGAAGATGATAAAGCAGCATACGCACTTTTAGAGAAGTTAGGTATGCCATTTGCGAAAGGAAAGAAGTAATGGCTAAGAAGTCAATGATTGCAAAAGCAAAAAGAAAGCCTAAGTTCTCTGTTCAAGGCTATACTAGATGTTCAATCTGCGGAAGACCACACTCTGTATATAAAGATTTTGGTATTTGTAGAATATGTTTAAGAAAGATGGCCTCAGAAGGTCTAATCCCAGGCATGCGTAAAGCAAGCTGGTAATTAAGGAGTAAAAGATGATGACAGACAACATTGCAGACTCTCTTACTCGAATAAGAAATGCAGGCATGAGAAGACTTGACACTACAACTCTTCTACACTCAAAAATGATTGAGGCTATTGTTTCTATTCTTGTAGAGAAGGGTTATTTAGAAAAATATAGCGTAGAGGATTTAGGTAGTAACAAGAAAGCTATTAAAGTTACTTTAAAGTATGATGATAATGAAAGATCAGTTATTAATGAGATTAAAAGAATATCTAAACCTGGTCGTCGTATTCATAAAAATAGTGAAGCTATCAAGAGTTTTAAAAACGGTTATGGAACACTAATCGTATCAACTAATAAGGGTGTTTTACCAAACGATAAAGCTAAAGAGCTTGGCGTTGGTGGTGAAATCATCTGTAGTGTTTGGTAAGGGAGGTAGATAATGTCAAGAGTTGGAAAAGAACCTGTAGTAATCCCTTCTGGAGTAGAAGTTGCATTAGATGGCACTGTAATAGTTGCTAAAAAAGGTAGCTTAGAGAAGAGATTAGAGACTCATAATAGAGTTAATATTGATATTGAAGATAAAGAAGTTAAACTTACTAGAGTAGATGAGACTAAACAATCATCTGCTTACTGGGGACTATATAGATCACTATTAAATAATATCTTTATCGGTTTAGATAAAGGTTTTACTAAATCTTTAGAGATTAATGGTGTTGGTTATAGAGCAGCAGTAAATGGTAAAATTTTAGAACTACAACTTGGTTTTTCACATCCAGTTAATTTTGATATTCCAGAGGGTGTTGAGATTAAAGTTGAGAAGAATATTATAACTATTAATGGTACAGACAAACAACAAGTTGGTCAAGTTGCAGCTGTAATTAGAAGCTTCCGTCCGCCAGAGCCATATAAGGGTAAAGGTGTTAAGTATACTGATGAAGTTATCATTAGAAAAGCTGGTAAAGCAGCTGGTAAGTAAGGAGCCTAGGTATGTTAAAAAGTATTCAAAAAACTAAAAATAGACGTTTTATTCAGCGTAAAAGAAGAGTTCGTGGTAGTATCTCTGGTTGTGAAAGTACACCAAGAGTAACTGTGTTTAGGTCTAATAAACACTTCTACGCACAAGCTATAGATGATACAAAAGGTCATACACTAGCTTACTCTGATGGTATTAAACTTGGTGTTAAGTCGAACAAAGAGGGTGCTGTTGCAGTAGCTAAAGATTTAGGCGACAAGCTTAAAAGTGCTGGTGTTGAGACAATTGTATTCGATAGAAATGGCTACCTTTATCACGGTATAGTAGCATCATTTGCTGAGGCTCTAAGAGAGTCTGGAATTAAATTTTAAGGAAATCTGATGGAAAATATTAATAGAGATGATTTCGAAGAGATCGTAGTAAACATCGGTCGTGTTACTAAAGTTGTAAAGGGTGGTAGAAGATTTAGATTTACTGCACTTGTTGTAATTGGTGACAAAAATGGTACTGTAGGTTATGGCTATGGTAAGGCTAAAGAGGTTCCAGATGCAATTAAAAAAGCAGTTGATGATGCATTTAAAAATTTAGTAAAAGTTAATATTAAAGGCACAACAATTGCACACGATGTTGAGCATAAGTATAAAGCAAGTAGAATTGTACTTAGACCAGCAAGTGAAGGTACAGGTACAATTGCAGGGGGTGCTGCTAGACCAGTAATCGAACTTGCAGGTATTAAAGATATAATTGCAAAATCGATTGGTTCAAACAATCCAAATAACCTTGTTAGATGTACAATAGATGCATTAACAAGAATTAAAGGTTAAGGAGCAGATATGAGTTTACATAATCTTCAACCAGCTCCAGGTTCTACTCATGCTAAAAAGAGAGTAGGTCGTGGTCAAGGTTCGGGTACAGGAAAGACTGCTGGTCGTGGTCAAAAGGGTCAAAAGTCTCGTTCAGGTTACTCTAGAAAGAGAAACTTCGAGGGTGGACAGATGCCACTTGCAAAAAGATTACCTAAAATTGGTTTTACATCAAGAGTTGTAAAGCCATATGTAATCAATGTAGAGAAAATTAAAGCTGTTGCAGAGCTAGATGAGATTACTTTAGAGGCTATTAGAGGTGTTCATAAAATCTCTAAGAGTGTAAAGAGTGTTAAACTTATCGGTAGTGGTGCTAAAGATTTAGCTGCTAAGATAAAAGATGACGCAGTAACTACAAGTGGTAAATAGTTATGGGTAGTACACTTACGCAAAAGATACTTGTTACTCTAGGTTTTCTTTTTGCTTATCGTGTATTAGCTTATATCCCAGTTCCTGGGGTTGACTTAGATGTTATTAAACAGTTTTTTGATCAAAACTCTAATAACGCTTTAGGTCTTGCTAATATGTTTAGTGGTAATGCTATCTCTAGACTAAGTATTATTTCATTAGGTATTATGCCTTATATTACAGCTTCAATTGTTATGGAGCTTCTAGCTGCTACTTTCCCAGCTCTTGGACAGATGAAAAAAGAGCGTGATGGAATGCAAAAATATATGCAAATTATTAGATACTTCACAATATTTATTACGGTTGTTCAAGCTATAGGTGTTGCAGTAGGACTACAACATATGGGTAGTGGACCACAAGGTGCAGTATTAATAGATATGACATCATTTATCACTTTAGCAGTTTTCTCAATGCTTACAGGTACTATGCTTTTAATGTGGTTTGGTGAGCAGATTACTCAAAGAGGTATTGGTAATGGTATTTCATTAATTATCTTTGCAGGTATTGTATCTGGAATACCAAGTGCTATTGGTAAAACAATTTCACAAGTTAACTCTGGAACTATGGACTTTTCAGTAGTTATTGGTATATTCATTATAATGGTTTTAACAATTTTAACAATTATTTATGTAGAGTTAGGGGAGCGTCGTGTACCTATTAGTTATTCAAGAAAGACGCTTATGCAACAAAAAAGTAAAAAAATTATGAACTATATCCCTATACGTGTAAATATTTCTGGAGTTATTCCTCCAATTTTTGCTAGTGCAATTTTAATGTTCCCATTAACAATATTAAAGTCTAGCACTAATCCAACTATTTTAGCTATTGGTGATGCGTTAGCACCAGGTGGATTACTATACAATTTATTAATGTTCTTACTTGTTATTTTCTTTGCATTCTTCTATGCATCTATTCAGTTTAATGCTAAAGATATTGCTGATAACTTAAAGAAACAAGGTGGCTTTATACCAGGTGTAAGACCAGGAGAGCAGACAAAAGAGTTTTTAAATGATGTAGCAAGCAAGTTGACTGTTTGGGGTTCATTATACCTAGCTATAATATCTACAATTCCATTTATAGTAATTAATCAACTTGGTGCTTCTTTCTACTTTGGTGGAACTGCTGTTTTAATTATTGTTCAAGTAGCACTTGATACAATGAGAAAGATAGAGGCTCAAAAAGTTATGGGTCAATATCAAACGCCAGGTAATATAGGTCTATAATGGCCATTATATTAAGAAAAGCTGCTGAAATAGATACTATGCGCCGTGCTGGCGCTATAGTTGGGCAGACTTTAGAGTATCTTCGCTCTATAGTAAAAGAGGGAATGACTCTTAAAGAGATAGACGCCTTAGGTGAAGAGTTTATTTTGAAACAGGGGGCAAAACCATCTTTTAAAGGATTATATGGTTTCCCTGCTTCTGTTTGTACCTCGATTAATGAGGTTATTATTCATGGTATTCCTACCGATTACAAAGTAAAAAATGGTGATATTTTAGGTTTAGATATTGGAACAATATTAGATGACTACTATGGTGATGCTGCAATTACTATGCCAGTAGGAGAGATATCTGTAGAGAACCAAAAGCTTATTGACTGCTCTAAAGATACATTGTATACTGCAATAGAGTCTATAGAGGCTGGTATGAGATTTAAAGAGTTAAGTAGCATACTAGAGAAATCTATAATTGATGCAGGTTTTGTACCACTCAGAGACTTTTGTGGTCACGGTATTGGTAAAAAACCTCACGATGAACCTAATATCCCTAATTATGTTGATGGCAAGGTAAATCAAGGTCCTAAGATAAAAAATGGAATGGTTTTTTGTTTAGAGCCTATGGTATGCCAAAAAGAGGCAGATCCAATTATTTTAGAAGATAAGTGGAGTGTTATAAGTAGTGATAAATTATATGGAAGTCACTATGAACACCAAGTAGCAGTAGTAAACGGGAAAGCCGTAATTTTAACTAATCCATAAACGAGGAGCAAAAATGGCAAAAGATGATGTAATAGAGATTGATGGTAAAGTTGTAGAGGCACTACCAAATGCTACTTTTAGAGTAGAGCTAGAGAATGGTCATAATGTATTATGTCACATAGCTGGTAAAATGAGAATGCACTACATTAAAATTCTACCAGGAGATAAAGTAAAAGTTGAACTTACTCCATACTCATTAGATAAAGGTAGAATTACTTTTAGATATAAATAGCAAGATAACTTTATAATTCAAGAGTAAATATTATAATAAATTAATATTTACTCTTTCTTATTGCATCTAATCATAATTTTACCACTAATATAACTTCAATAGCTTTCAATTATTATACTTTTCTATATGGTTTATACTTTAAGATTTAGTAGTAGTAAAATATTAATATAAATATCTCTTAATAAAATAATTATATCAAATGGGTGTTTAAAATTTTTAGATATACTATATTTAAAAAGATACTATATGGAAAAAATTGATACTTTAAATAAATATTTTGGCTTTAGCTCCTTTAGAGCTAATCAAGAAGAGGCTGTAGATGCAATATTGAGTGGGCAAGATTTACTTATGATATTACCAACTGGTGGTGGTAAATCTTTGTGTTATCAGTTACCTACACTTATCTTAAGTGGTGTAACTATTGTTGTCTCTCCATTAATTGCACTAATGCATGATCAAGTTGTTGCTCTTAAAGCTAGAGGAATTAGTGCTGAGATGATAAGCTCAATGCAGAATTTAGAAGAGATAAGAGCTATTGAGCATGCACTCATAAATGGAAAAATAAAGATGCTATATGTAGCGCCAGAGAGATTAGTTAATGAGTACTTTTTAACTATACTAAAGAGGATAGAGATTAACTACTTTGTAATAGATGAAGCACACTGCCTATCTGAGTGGGGACATGAGTTTAGAGAAGATTATAGAAAACTTACTCTAATTAAAGAGCAGTTTCCTAATATTTCAATAGCTTCTTTTACAGCTACAGCTACTAAAGAGGTTGAGCAAGATATTGTAAATAATCTAAATTTAAATAAACCATTAATTTTAAGAGCACCACTTTTTAGAGATAATTTAAATATAAATATAGATTACAGAGTAAAAGATGGAAAGAGACAACTTATAGAGTTTTTACAAGGCTTTAAGGGAGAATCTGGAATTATATATACTCAATCAAGACGTTCAACTATGAGTATATCTAAATATTTAGAGAGTAAAGGGTTTCGTGCTAAAGCATATCATGCAGCACTACCTGCAGAAGATAAGAAGTTAGCTTTTAGTGAATTTGTAGAGGATAAGATAGATATTATTGTAGCTACAATTGCATTTGGAATGGGTATTGATAAGTCGAATATTAGGTTTGTTGTACACCTTAACTTACCAAAAAGTGTTGAAAATTACTACCAAGAGATGGGTCGAGCGGGGCGAGATGGATTAAAATCTACCACACTTCTTCTATATGGTGTACAAGATATTATTACCCAAAAGAGATTTATAGCAGAGCTGCCAGAGAGTAAGTATAAAATAGAGGCATTTAATAAGTTAGAAAACTTTATACGCTTAGTAAAATCACAAGAGTGCAGACATAAAGCAATAGCAAAATATTTTGGAGATATAATTGATTCTTGTAGTAATCTATGTGATAACTGCTTAGATGAGGGTAGAGTAGAGATTGATATCACTAAAGATGCACAGATGTTTTTATCAGCAATATATAGAACCAATCAGCAGTTTGGACTACACTATATTGTCTCTATTTTAAAGGGTAGTAAAGAGCAAAGAGTTATACAAAATGGGCATAATAGTTTAACTGTTTACAATATTGGAGAGCACTACACAAAAGAGCAGTGGCTAAGTATTTCAGATAGACTAATAGAGATTAATGCAATTGTAGTAGGAGAGTTTAAAGTATATAAAATAAGCAAAGTTGGACTTGAAATTTTAAAAGGAGAGAGAAGATTAAATATAGATGAGAGAAGGTTAGTTATAAGAAAAATAAAAACTAAAAAAGAGCCTATAGATAGCTCAGATTATAATCAAGATATATTTGAAAAACTGAGAGCTCTTAGAAGAGATATATCTAGTAAAGCTGGAGTCCCACCATATATAGTTTTTTCAGATAAGACACTAAAAGAGTTAAGTATTGCTACTCCTCAAACAAAAGATCAGATGTTAGAGATAAATGGTATTGGAGAGATAAAATTTGAGCGATATGGAGAAGAGTTTTTAAAGTTACTTAAGAGCCTAAGTAGTTAAAGAGTAGACTCCTTATGTTCCATATATTAGCGAGTGTAAAAAATCTCTATAACTAACAAAAGTAATAGATAGTTACAGCTCCAAATATTCATCTACTCTTCCCTTGAAAAATATTGCAAGTTGCAATATTTTAGGCTCCTATTGGGGTTAATAAGAGGTAATAATAGTATTAGCCTATTAAAATCCCCAAGTTACACCTGCACGTATAGCTGTACCAGCCTCTTTTTCATGAGAGATAGCAGCATTAAATAGTAAGTTATTATTTACATAGTGAAATGCTCCTACAGCTATAGCAGTAGCATCTTTATATTTACCTACTCCTAAACTTAATTGGGTATTTTTACCTGATCTTGCGTTTGGTACTAATGCGGATATTGCAGTTGTCATAGCTTGTGTGCCACTTACTTTTCTATCTAATGTATCTATTTTCTTATCTAAGAAGTGATACTGTCTCATATTTACAGCATCGTAATCATTAATACCATCAGCTACATTAGTAATACGTCTTTTAAGTTTATCATTACCAACAGATACAGTATTGTCTTCTGATGCAACAGAGTGCTGGCCTAAAGCTACAGAGCTTTTTACACTATTTTTTATTACCGTATTAGAGCCTATTGCAACAGATCCAGTAGCACCTTTGCCAACACGAGCATTTGTACCTACTGCAACTGCTTGTGTGGGAGATGCAACTGCACCTCTACCTACAGCAATATTGTTTTCATCTACATCGATATACTTTATTTTATCTTCTACCACAGAGATACGCCTACTATTAGCTGAAATTCTAGAAGAGTTTAGAGCTATACCTCTTGTATTGCTACTAATTCTTTCATCGTAACCAGATACTATTAAATTTTGTGCCATAATTTTTTCAGTGTTACTACTGATATTATCCTTATTTGTAGCAATATCATCTCTATTTTGTTTTCCTAAATTTGTCTCTATAGAAGATAGATCTACTGTTAAATCAGATGCTTTAGTACCATCGGCATGTGTTTCTTGGATATTTAATTGATTTCCTGTTAATGCTAATTCTGAATTTGTTGTAATACTATTTGCATTGGCTGCAATCTCATTTTTATTTGATGCAATATTACTCTTATTTGTAGCAATGTCACTCTTATTTGTTGCTATATCTGTTGTAGCTGTATTGATGTCTGATTTAATATTATCAATATTTGTCTTGTTAGTAGCAATATCACTCTTATTGGTATTGATATCCGTTTTATTTGTTGCAATGTCTGTCTTATTCGTATTGATATCTGTTTTATTTGTTGCAATGTCCGCCTTATTCTGCAAAGATTGCGTAGTCTCCAAAGCAGAAAGATCCAAACTATTATCAGAAACAACCGCATTGCCCAAAATATCTTTTTCTATAATATTTACAGTATGATTATCTGCATCTAATGAAACACTATCTATACGAGATGTTTGAGATACATTCACAGCATTCGTCGCAGCTGTACCATCTGCCACATTTGTAATACGTCTCTCTGCGTCCACACTGCCTACCGAAACAGTATCCGCTTCATCAGCTACAGAATTAGAGCCTAAAGCAACTGAATTTTCAGCTTCGGCAGATGAATTAGAACCCAATGCCAAAGCATTATCCCCTGCAGAGTTAGCATCTATCCCTATAGCTACTGAGGACGCACCCCCGCTCTGAGCTCTTATCCCATATGCTTGTGAATAATCTCCTGAACTGTTTGCTTGGTATCCAAATGCTTGAGCATTTTTCCCTGCACTGTTTGCTTCGTACCCAAATGCTTGAGTATACTCATTAGATGCTTGAGCTTCGATGCCGTATGCCTGAGACCCAAATCCACTTGCATTAGCATCCATTCCTATAGCTGCAGATGACTCTCCATCACTGTTTGCTCTTATTCCGTATGCTTGTGAATACTCCCCTGAACTATCTGCTTTGTATCCCAATGCTTGTGAGTATACCCCAGTTGCAGAGGCTTGCTCTCCTAGAGCTATTGCCGACACTGCGGTTGCTTTAGATCTATCTCCTATAGAAATAGCAAAATCTGCTGTTGCAGCACTTACCGAACCAAGAGATGTCGATCTAGTACCTGTAGCTTGTGCAGCATACCCTAATGCAACGGTTGCATTGAGCCATTTCCTAAAGCTATAGATCCTCTTGCAGTAGATTCTGCAGTTGCACCAAATGCCATAGCTCCTACGCCTGATGCAGTAGTATTGCCTCCAATTGCTACTGCTCCTTGATTCAATGCCTTAGCGTTTGGACCTATTGCTGTTGCTTGCAATACACTTGCTTCGGATTGACTACCTATAGCCAAAGCATTATTACCTGTGGCATTGGCATCATTACCAATTGCCGTGCTTCCATATGCATTACTATTTGTTTTTGCATATGCATTTTTACCAATAGCTACATTTTTTTCATTACCATTATCATTTGCATCGTTATTGTCTGATGCTTGGTATGCAAATAAATTACTTGATAGCACTATTATACTTGCTATATATACTTTTAAATAGTTTAACTGTTTCATATTAATTTCCTCATATTTTATATTTAGTTTGTATTACTACATATAAATTGTAGCTAAATAATTATTATAATAATATTAATTAACATCCATATAATGGATATACTCTTAGCTAATGAATATTAAATATATAAGAGTTAAGAAACTAGTTAAATTAAAAAAAGATATTATCAG
>CAMZLH010000049.1 GCA_947311565.1 uncultured Nitratifractor sp. | reverse complement strand
CCAGTTGAGCCACTAGCGCTTCGTGGGTTGGTTTCTATTTTACCAATGGGGTAGGCGACGGGGCTCGAACCCGCGACAACCTGTGCCACAAACAGGTGCTCTACCAACTGAACTACGCCTACCATCAACTAAAATTATCAAACTATTAAAATTAAATATCACAATTATGGTCGGAGTGAAAGGACTCGAACCTTCGACCCCCTGGTCCCAAACCAGGTGCGCTACCAGACTGCGCTACACTCCGTTAAATTGAGTTGCAATTATAGTAAAAAAAACTTCAATTGTCAATAGTATTTTCGAAAAAAGCATAAAAACAGATAAAAATAATATAATTTCTTATGATTTATGCAGTAATGTTTATTATAGCTCTCTTGAGTGGCTCTTTATTGCCTCTTGGGAGTGAAGCACTTTTTTTATACTATATTAGTAGTGGTAACTCAATAATATTTTTGCTATTAGTGGCAACATTTGGGAATGTTTTAGGTTCTCTTATTAACTATTGGCTTGGTTTAAAAGGAGAGAAATATCTACTAAAAAGAGGATATATTAAGTTAAAAACTCTAAATAGAGCTAAAAATCAATTTCAAAAGTATGGATATTTTGCTCTTTTATTAAGTTCACTTCCAATAATTGGTGACCCACTAACATTTATTGCGGGTATTGTTAGGTATAAGCTTAATATATTTATTACTTTAGTAACAATTTCTAAATTTTTAAGATACCTAACTATAGTAATTATATATCACTATAGTTAGAGTTACTATTTTATAACTACTTCTACTGGCACCACTTATATGCGCCAGGACAGTTTAATCCATTTAAAGTTTTTCCTTCAGGGCATAGGTTATCAGCTGCTATTGTATAACTATTTTTCTCTATAATATCTAAAGATTTTAAGCAGCAAATATTACCTCCACATCTACTATGTAAAATAGTCTCTGTATTTTTTGTGCAAGCTGCTAGAAGTAGGAATGCGATAACTGTAACAATAATTTTCATATCAAACTCCAAATTAAATTCTTAAATAAGATTATACACATCTTTTATTAACTATAAAATAAAATTATTAAGATAAGGTAAAATAGTTAGTATATTTAAAGTGCTTATTATTAAGTATGCATAGAGAAAAAATGGTAACTACGCAAATATCTAGAGAGTAGTATATTTATTAACTATAATATTAGATTAATTTTTTATAGAGTTTAGTTCAATCGAAGGTATATCTGATTCTCCTTCGATTATATATTGATTATTTCTTTTTAGGGGTTACATACATATTAATATAGCGTCCCTCTTGTTTCGCTGGGCTCTCAAGGTTTGCTATATCTTCTACAAGTGGCCATATACTATTTAAAACATCTACTCCAAGTCCTGGTGTAGCCATTTCACGACCTTTTAAAAATACCCTAAGTTTTACATGCTTGCCTTTTTCTAAAAATTCACGAGCATGCTTTACTTTAAAATCAATATCATTTTGAGCAATTTTACAAGAGAACTTAACCTCTTTAACTTCTATCTTTTTTTGATTCTTTTTTGCCTCTTTTTTCTTCTTCTCTTGCTGATATTTATACTTGCTATAGTTCATTATTTTTGCAACAGGTGGCTTAGCATCTGGGGACATTAGCACTAAATCTAATCCCTCTTCATCTGCTTTTGCTATAGCTTCTGCTCTAGATATAACACCTAACGGACCATTAGCCTCACTTACAACTCTTAATTCGCTTGCACGAATATCGTCATTCATTAATGGACCATCTTTTTTATTGCTTTTTTTTGCATTTTGCTTGCTCAAATTTCTCCCTCTTTTAATTCTTTTTCTAATTGTATCATAAATTCTTCTGAATTTAGATTATATTGCTCTTTTTTTCTTCTATCTCTTATAGCAACAGTGTTACTTTTTACCTCTTCATCCCCAATTATAACAACATAAGGTACTCTTTGCTTCTCTGCAAGGCGAATTCTTTTGTTGAGAGAGTCATTTTTATCATAAATTTCTGTATCTATCTCTTTACTTAAAAACTTAGTTTGAAGCTCTTTTGCATACTCTACATGAGTCTCTGCAATTGGTACAAAAATTGCTTGAGTAGGTGCTATAAAGCTTGGGAACTCACCTGCATAATGCTCTGTTAAGATACCAATAAATCTCTCAAAACTTCCCAAAATAGCACGGTGAATCATTACTGGTTGCTTCTTCTCGTTGTTTTCATCGGTATATTCCATCTCGAAACGCTCTGGTAGGTTAAAGTCTACCTGAACAGTAGCACACTGCCACTTTCTTCCAATTGCATCGGTAATTTTGACATCAATCTTAGGGCCATAAAATGCTCCGCCACCCTCGTCTATTCCGTAGTTAATATCTTTAGAGCCAAGTGCATCTTTAAGACCTTGCGTTGCCATATCCCAAACTGCATCATCGCCAATAGCTTTCTCTGGTTTTGTAGATATCTCCATCTCATAATTAAATCCAAACTTGCTCATAACTGCATCTATAAACTCTACAACTTCCAATACAACATCTTTTATCTGCTCTGGTGTACAGATAATATGTGCATCATCTTGTGTAAACTCTCTTACTCTAAATAGACCATGTAGCACCCCACTCTTTTCGTGGCGATGAACAAGCCCGTACTCGAAAAATTTAACTGGTAGATCACGGTAACTTTTTGGTTTATTTTTATAGACTAAAATATGACCAAGGCAGTTCATTGGCTTAATACCATACTCTTGCTCATCAATCTCGGTTAAGTACATATTCTCGCCATAACAAGCGTAGTGACCACTTGTTCTCCACATGTCAGCTTTTAGTATCTCTATTCCACGAACTGGCTCGTATCCTCTTATTCTGTGTGCTTTCCAAAGAATTTGCTCTAATCTTCCACGAAGTCTTGCTCCTTTTGGTAGCCAAAATGGCATGCCAGCAGCTGCCTCATCGCTAAACATAAATAGCTCAAGCTCGTTTCCAAGTTTTCTATGGTCTCTTTTTTTAGCCTCTTCTAACATTCTCATATGCTCTTTTAAGCTCTCTTTATCTGCAAATGCAACGCCATAAATTCTTGTTAGCATCTCTGCATTCTCATCACCACCAAGGTATGCACCAGCAACTCTTGTTAATTTAATATTAAATAAGAAGCCTGTTGTAGGAGCGTGAGGACCACGACAAAGGTCTTCAAAATCTCCTTGTTTATAGATACTTACTTCATCTCCTGGAATTTTATCTATAAGATAAAGCTTTAAGTCATCATCTTTAAACTTCTCTTTTGCTTCATCTTTACTAAGAGAGAACTTCTCTATCTCATACCTCTTCTTAGCAAGCTCTTTCATCTTTTTTTCTATCTTTTTAAGATCATCTTCGCTAATTTTTTCAGGGCATCTAAAGTCGTAATAGAACCCCTCTTCTACCACTGGACCAACAAAAAATTGTGTATTTGGATAGAGCTCACTAATTGCTTGAGCCATCAGATGGGCTGCAGAGTGTCTTATTATCTCTAATGACTCTTTAGAGTTGTCAAAAACTATCTCTTCTCCACTACTTGCACTTTGAGTATCTAAAATTTCGTCACCTACAATGTAACCTATTACTTCACTCACTATATTTCCTTAAATTTAAATTGAGGTATTATACCAAATTAATCTTTGTTAAAGTAGTCTATTCTACTTTTAGTTGTAGGGTGCGATGAAACCCAAGAAATCAGACTAGATTCACTTTTACTGCCTCTTTTTTTAACATATATATTTAACTCTTTAAATATATTTGCCAAAGGTTTAGAGGATATCTTTAGTCTCTTTAACTCACTTTTAGCATATATATCGGCTTCTCTCTCATTCTCTCTACTATATTTACTTGTAATTAAAATAGTTGGTATAGTTGTAGCTAGAAAAGTTACATCACCAGAAAGGTAGCTAACTAGAGTTGTAGCTATTGTACCTTTTATTAGACTCTTTAAACCATGTTTATATATGTAGTGCCCCTTTTCATGAGCTAAAACACCTAGTGTA
Source organism: uncultured Nitratifractor sp. (assembly GCA_947311565.1). Classification (GTDB taxonomy): domain Bacteria; phylum Campylobacterota; class Campylobacteria; order Campylobacterales; family Sulfurovaceae; genus JAADEQ01. The sequence goes on along the minus strand of CAMZLH010000049.1, from coordinate 5,426 downwards.
CCATATAAATTTGGATCTTTATCTAAAAAGACCAACTCATCTAAAAGTATAGTATCTCCACTGGGCAACATAAATGCATTTGGACCCATCTTTGGAGATGATCTAAAGTGTAATTTATAGTGTTTATCACCATTTGTTAATTTATTAAATAGTTTAATAATCTCTACTTTTCTCTCATTTGAGAGATTACTTTTATGAAGATAACCCTTATCTAATTGAGATAAAGCCTTTTTACTCGCACTATCTAAGGTGTTTTGTGGTAATTTACTAGCTAAAAGGTCTGCACTATAATCTGCTCCAAAGGTTAGCATAAATATAGTAAAAAATACTATCGCTGCTAACGAAGATATTGCAAATTTCCATGAGCTCTCTAACTTATGTACCACCCCTTTTTTGTACTCTAATCTATTTAATATTTTATCTATAGTGTCATTATCTTCGCATTTAACTCTAATACCACTACTAAACTCTATAACTCTTGGAGTATTTCCAAGCCTAGAGGATATCTTTACACTCTCAATTGGTTCATTTAAATTAAATTCATCTATAACTACTCTTTTATCATCGCTAAAGTGTATCTCTACACAATGCTCTTGAGAGCTAACTCCATCGTATAGTTTAGCTTCTAGAGTCATCTATACACCTATATCTATATCGAAAAAGTCAACAGCTTCTTCTCCCACTGTTGAGCCTCTGTCTCTTCCATCAGAGCTAAATTGAGTATACTCTTTACACTTAAAGTGAGTATTTTCTATTTTATATCTTAAGTATCTCATTTTAGCCCATGGGTACATTAATCCTAAAGAAAATATAACAACAAAAATATTTGTCATAGATATAAACCCTAATTTAAAAGGTGATATTGTACCTTTTAACTCTCCATTAACAATCTTTGTATGATCTCGTGTAAAGTTAGATAGATAGCCATCATTTATACCTTTATATAGTCCAATTGATACAAGATATATAAAGGAAACCCCTGTAGTAGTTAATAGCACACTAATATCGGATTTTAAATTAAGATCTGTAATATTTAAAATCTTTGCAAATCCAGATGAAGTAACTATAGTAATAACTCCTATAATAAGTGATACAATAGTAGTTGCAAATGCCATTTTTATGAATAAGCCAACTACAGAGCTTTTTGTTGCTTCAAATCTAAATAGACTATTCCCATAGGCAGAGTTATTAATAATTAACTCTTTAAACTTTAAATATAGAATAGGTATACCAATAATAAAAAATAGAAAAGTAAAGGCAAAAGAGAGTAACGATATAAAGCCACTATTTACATCTATATATTTAGATATAATTAAAGGTAAAAAGAGAATTGTTACTAAAATAATTATAACTAAAACTAGTTTGTAAAATGATCTAGTTTGTCCATGGTACCTAAAGTGTATATTTCGATAAGATGCGCTCTTGAGTCTAAAACTTATAGCTTGCCTGATAAGCCAAGGCAACAGTAATAAAAATATAGCAACTACTCCAAGTGCCAATGTTTGGTTGTATAATACATCTGAAAATAGTAAGAAAAGTGCATAAAATAAAAATACAATAACTCTACCATAGAGTACTCTTTTAGGGCTAGCATTATACTCGAAATTAGAGCCATTAAGATAGGTATTACTATACATATATCTATTATTTCTAACTTTTGCCCAAGCAGAGTATATACCTAATGTTAATAGGGTTAAGGCAATATTGACAATCCATATTTTAAAATACTCTTTTGCTTCGCCTCTAAATTTAAATGGTATAAATTGTCCACTATTATAGTGATTTACTCTATCATCATCTATGCTGATGCTATTTTTATTTTCACTACTATCTTTACTACTTAAAAAGTTATCTATATCATCAGATGTAACTAGATAAGAGCTATCACTACTATCTTTTAAACTCTTATCAACTCTTTTAGCACCAAGTTTCTTAGCTAACTCTACTGTAGAAGAGACCCTCTTTTCACTTTTACTAATTAAGCTATTGTCATCACTATCTACATCATCTATAAATTGCATTAAATTCTCCTATTTTTTAGAGTCTCTTCTTCTTCCACTCTTTTTCAAACTTTTTACGTTTAAGAATAGATAGCTTCTCAATAAATAGCTTACCTTCTAGGTGGTCAAATTCATGTTGTAGTGCAATTGCTAAAAAGTCGTCATCTTCGATAATATGCTCATTTCCATCTCTATCTTGGTATCTTAGTTTAACTCTACTATACCTTGCGATATCTTCATAAAAACTAGGAACAGATAAACAGCCCTCTTGATACTTGGTACTACCACTCATCTCTATAAATTTTGGGTTAATTATTTCTAGTGTATTCTCTTTGGGTTGTTTGGCATCTTTCTCTTCGCTCTCTGGAATATTAATTATTAATACTCTTTTAGGAACACCTATTTGAATAGCTGCTAAACCAACACCACCCTTTGCAATCATAGTATCGTACATATCATCTAAAAGAGTAGTGAGCTCACCATCGAAGCTCTTAACCTCTTTAGATACCTGTTTTAAAATTTTATCTGGATATATTCTAACATCTCTTACCATACTATTGACTCTTCTCTAAAACCTCATCTATTAAACCATAAGAGATAGCCTCTTTAGAACTCATAAAGTTATCTCTTTCGGTATCTTTCTCAATTTTTTTAGCAGTTATACCACAATTTTTCGCCATTATTTTATTTAATTGCTCTTTCATTCTAAGTATCTCTTTTGCTTGAATCTCAATATCAGTAGCCTGACCTTGAGCCCCACCAAGTGGCTGATGAATCATAATTCTTGCATTTGGAAGTGCATATCTCTTACCCTTAGCACCACTACTTAAAAGAAAAGCACCCATAGATGCAGCTTGCCCTATACAAATAGTATGAACATCTGGTTTAATGTAATTCATTGTATCATATATACTAAATCCACTAGTTATTACTCCACCTGGAGAGTTTATATAAAAGTAGATATCTTTATCAGGGTCTTGAGCCTCTAGAAATAGCAGTTGTGCTACAATTGTAGAAGCAACGGCATCATTTATCTCACCACTTAACATTATTATTCTATCTTTTAATAGTCTAGAGTAGATATCATAACTTCTCTCTCCACGACCTGTTTGTTCTATTACATATGGAATATAGCTCATAATTATCCTAAATATTAATTTTTATAGCTATTATATCAAAAAAGTTTGTAACATATTCTATTAATTTCAAAAAATAAAAAAATGGTAAGAAGTTTTTATAAATGTAGTTATCTAATAGAGTTTTCGCCTAACTCTATACTCATTTATTGAGTATATATTAAGAACTCTAATTAAAGAGAGTAGAAGCTTATGCTTCTACTCCATCCTCTTTATAAAGTTTAAGAAGTTTTGTAAATAGTTTATCTTCCATCATTCCCATCTTAACAACAGGAATTAGGTTGTTTGTTTGGTAGTATTCTATTAATTGTTGAGGGTCTTGACCAGCCATCATAGCTTCGTAGTATAGTACTTGGCTAATCTCTGCATCGCTAACTTCAATATTTTCAGCTTTTGATAAAACATCTACTATAAATGTAGCTTTTACGCTATTTGTAGCATCTTCTCTTACGCTATCTCTTAACTCATTTAATTTATCTTCAGACTTTTTAACCTCTTCTATCTCTTCAGCTGATAGAGTCTGAGCTTTTTGATTTACTAAGTTATCTATCTCTTGATCAACAATATTTCTTGGTAGATCAAACTGATACTTCTCTATTAATTTCTCTAATATTTTTGGTTTTAGTTCATCTTCGTAAAGTTTTCTTACTTTAGAGTCTGTAACAATATTTTTAGCTTGATCTTTTAGCTCTTCTAGTGTAGCATCCTCTTTTGCAAGAGCTTTTTTAGCTAAATCTTCATCTATCTCTGGCTTAACATCTGCTTTAATATCGTGTAGTTTAATTTCGAAGTCTACCTCTTTACCTTTAAGGTTAGCTGCTTGATAATCCTCTGGGAAAGTAACTTTAATAGTTTTCTCTTCGCTCTTTTTCATACCAACAAGTTGCTCTTCAAAACCTGGAATAAATTGATTAGAACCAATCTTTAACTCGTAATTTTCAGCACTTCCACCCTCAAAAGCTTCACCATCTAAAATACCTTTAAAATCAAAAACGGCAATATTATCGTTCTCAAGAGCTCTATCATCTTCTATACTTTTAGCTTTTGCATATCTAGTAGCTATTGAGTCTAGCTCTTCGTTAATCTCATCTTCGCTAGCTTCTGGTTTATCAAACTCTGGTGTTATATCACTATAGTCTCCAAGATCAATGTTCGGCTTTAAAGAGATTATTAACTCTAGCTCTTTAGTCTCACCCTTATCTTCAAATTTCTCAAATGTTGGGTTTCCTATAACATCCTCTATTTTAATACTAGCCTCTTTATAAGCTGCATTTAAAACCTCTCCAACTGCTTCAGACTCTGCATCTTGCTGTAGCTTCTCTCCATACATCTTTTTAACTACGGCTACTGGTACTTTTCCTTTTCTAAAGCCATCAACTTTAACACTCTTACTTGCCTCTTTTGCCATCTTTTCTAGTCTAGTAGATATATCTTTACTATCAATAGTAGCATCTACTTTATAGTTAGCATTATCTAACTTTTCAACATTTAATGTCACACTTAATCCTTATATTTAAAAAATTTATGAAATTTTATCTAAAAATTGTTAATAAAAAGTAAAATTATAGCGCATTGAAAGCGCTAATGTAGTTTATATTAGTCTTGAATCATTTTTTTAAGAGTTTTACCTGGCTTAAAACGTACACCAAATTTCTCTGCAACTTTTACTTTTGTAGTTGTTCCTGGAATATATATCTCTCTAGCATTCTTTTTTACTGGTTCAAAAGATCCAAATCCTAAAAATGATACTGACTCTCTATTTTTTAAACAATCCACAATACTATCTAGCATAGTATTAATAACTAGTTCAGTTTCATTTCTTGATAGACCTGTTTTCTCAGACACTTCATTGATTAATACAGATTTCTTCATCTGTCCTCCTATCAGTTATATTCTATATGATTATGAAATAGTAGCACTTATATTTTATAAAATCAAGTACTGCAATGCCCTAAAAATAGGCACCACAAAAAGAACAAACCATAAAATGGGTATGAATAAATTATTGCCATATTATCGCTATATTAAAAAAAATATTTTTTTTATTTTTGTGTTACCAAACAACACACTTTATAGTAAAAATCTATATTTAGATCGATTATTTTGCATTAGTATTATAATATAAACATAGCCCATAGTTTCATAACTATGCAAATATTAAGAGATATTACTGTGTCGATAAAATGTATTTTTTCTAAAAATAGGAGCTAATAAATGACTTTTAATAAGATATCTATCATTCTCTTTTGAGTTACGCTATCTCTATGCTCTGCTTCAATATTATAGTAGT
>CAMZLH010000048.1 GCA_947311565.1 uncultured Nitratifractor sp. | reverse complement strand
TCCTATGCCAAAGCCTCCTGATACTTTGTCGCCTCGGTAGTATCGGTTGAATATTTTGCTTGTATCTTTTATTCCTCTGCCTTGGTCTTTTATTATTAGGTAGATTTTGTTGCCCTTTTTGAATAGTCTTATCTTTATTTTGGTGCTATTTTTGGAGTATTTTATGGCGTTAGAGAGGGTGTTGTCGATAACTCTTGATAGCTCTAATTTGCTCATATTTACATATATTTCATCTTTTATTATGCAATCTATCTCTATCTTTTTTGCCTCTAACAAGTCGCTAAAGAACTCTACTCTCTCTTTCAAAAACTGGCTTAGGTTTATCTTTTGGGGTGTTGTTTTTGTTTTGTGGTTTTTTACAAAATACTCTAAATCTTCATACACAACAATCATATTTTTCAGTGCCGATTTCGCTCGTTTTATCATTTTGTTGTTGCTATATTTTGCACTTAATCCATCGAGATTTAAGAGCATTACACCCATTGGGGTCTTAAGCTCATGCATTGCATCTTTCATAAAGTTTTCTAAGTATCTGTTTAACTCTTTGTATGGTTTTTCGCTCTGTTTTATTATAGAAAATATTGCCAAAAACAGAAGTGATATTGTTACAGATAAAATTGCTACAATATTTAATATTAGTTTTGAGTAGTCTCTCTTTTTTGCTACCAAAAGATAACTTGCATTAAATATATTATCTTTTAATGGGTATATATAGTAGTTGTAATCTGTTAATTTATCTAAATTATCCAAATCTATTTTGCTTTTAAATAGTGAAAATATACTCCTTTTATCTACTGAATAGATTGCACTTTTATAGATATTTGAGCGAGGGAAAAAGAACTCCTCTTTATTACTGTTAGAGAATCTGTATATAGAGTTGGCGACTTTTTGGGCATATTGTTGTAAGCTATGCTGTGCCTTTAATTCAATATTCTCTTTTTCACTTTGGATATAAAAGTGCATAGGCAAAAGAACGATTAAAATTAGTATTAATACCTGAAATCCGATATGTTTTTTTTGAGAAAATATCTTGCTATTCAACTTTGTAGCCTACCATCTTTTTAGTCTTTATAAAGTTGCTTCCACACTTTTGCCTTACTCTTGATATCGACATTCTAATATCTGCAAAGCTAACATCTTTTCCATCCCAAACAAGCTCGTGGAGAGTCTCTATTGAGAGGTAGTATCCTCTGTTGCTTACAAAAGTTGCCACAAGCTTTTTTTCGATAGAGCTTAAGTTAATCTCTTTGCCATCTTTGTATAATACCTCTTTTGAAACATCGAAACTAAAGCCATCTTTTAGGCTTATTGTATCGTTAGTTGTGTGATACAAGGTCTGTTTTAGTATCTGCTCGACTCTATATTTTAACTCTTTTAACTCAAAAGGCTTTCGTATGTAGTCGCTACATCCAAGCTCGTAACCTCTGCTTAAATCTTCTATATCTGTTAGTGAAGTTAAGAATATTACAGGTGTGTTAATGCTGTGTTTTCGTATCTCTTCTAAAATCTTAAAACCATTAATAGATGGTGTTCTAATATCTAACAACAAAAGCGAATAGGTATTTTCAAAAATTGCATCTAACGCCTCTTGCCCATCTTCGAAAGCCTCTACCTCGTAGCCGCTATCGCTTAGAAAATCTTTTATGCTTTCGTTGTATAGGTAGTCATCTTCGAGTAGCAATATCTTCATTTAATTCTCACCTCTCTGCTGCTTTTGTTAAAGTGATATTCGCGATTCTCTCTTGCATACTCTCTTGTTGGTAGATTTTGTTTAAATTTTAAGTTTGGCATAATTAAGGCTATTAGCCCTATATCATCTATTCCTACATTTTTCATTGGTAAAAGTGCTATGATTTTGTTATCTATATGGTAAAAAAATCTCTTCTTTTTAAATATTTCGGGGTTCTCTTTTAGTAGTCTAAATAGCCCTTTGTCAAAACTTTTTTCTACTACTACAAACTTACCTAATTTAGGTTTTGTTTTTAAATCTATTGCAATATTTAAGTATTTTCTATCTAAAAGCCCCAAAATTGATAGATCAAACTTTTTAAGATGCTCTTTTAAACCTTTAAAAGAGCTAATAACTTCGATAGAACCTATATATTTACCATCACTAAATATAGGTGATATTGCTTTTATATTTAGCCGTTTGCCAAGCTCTATTGATACTATACTTTTTCTTAGTTTATTTACCTTTACAAGCCCTTTTCTAAAGCTACTTAACTCTTCACCAAAATAGTTTCGCTTGTCCCAACTTCTTGCAAAGGCTTTTAAATCTTTTGTATGCACTTGAATATCTATATAATCAACACCTGTTGAGTTTTTTAACTCTTTTAAAAACTCTGATAATCTATTTAGTGCCTCTTTTTGATTAGAGCTTTTTAGAGAATCAATAATTGCACTATCTTTAGAGAGCATTACAGCTAAAGATTGGGCATACATCTTTTCGTAAGATAGATTTTCATATAAAATATCTATATTTTTAGAGATAACCTCATTAACCTGCTTCTCTTTTAAATCATTGCTGTAGCGGTTGTAAAATACAAATAAGAGCAGTAAAATAGTAGCAAAAAGTGTAATTAAAGGGAAATATATTTTTTTCATACTCAATTATAGCATATTAGAGCCAAAGCCAAAGAGTGTGGCTTTGGTATTTTAATTAAAGAGTTATTTAATCTCTTTATCGCCTCTGATTTTGTCTATATCTAAGCCCATTGCTTTAAAGTTGCTTCTAACAGAGTGTTTCTCTTCGTGAACATTTGAGTTGTAGTATCCCATTTTCTCTGCAGGGAATAGACCTTTTTTCAAATCAAAATCTGCTCTTGGTTGTGCATCTACAAAAAGCATTACATCTGCAGCTTCCTGGTCACTTAGAGTTCCACCCTGACCAAGTGGCATATTAGATTGCACCCATGCAGCACTTTTGTTTAGTTTACTCATACCTGCACCTGTGTTGTAGCTTAGCCATTTCCCTTTTGCATCTTTACCCCAAAGTGGTGGAAATGCTGCCATACCTTGCCCGTGACCGCCGTGGCAACTTGCACATTTTGCTGCAAATATTTTTTTACCATTTTCATAGTTTGCATGAGTTGCTTTCTTTTGGATACCTGCAAATTTTTTAGCATTTTTAGCCCATCTTGCAGAGTTATTTGGAGAACAAGGTCTTTTTGTATCCATCTTCATTGGCATACCCTCAGAGAGCCAAGTAACATAAGTTGCCATTGCAATGGAAGCTTCTGTATCTATAATTGGTCGTTTGCCATTCATACTTCTCATAAAGCAGTTATTAATTCTATCTTGCAGAGTTTGAACTGTTTTTTCTCTTTTAGAAAATGCAGGAAATGCTGTTGCAGTTCCAATAAATGTTCCTATTCCATCTGCTGTTCCTGTTTTGCCATCACTCCCTTTTAAGTGGCAGCTTTTACACTGCAATTTGTTACCAACCATATCTTTGGTTAAAGGGTGAGTATCGGTTTTTGCCATAATCTCTTCGCCAAGCTTAACCATTTTACCAACCTCACCTGCAGGATACTCTTTTGGAGCACCACCTGCCATTAACACAATAGAACTTGCAATACTAAGCATTATAACTTTAGAAATCTTCATTTTTTAATCCTTTTTTAATAATATGATTAAATTCTATCGATATAATGTAACTACAATGTAACAAATTTGCTTAAATTCTATTAACTCCATCTTGAAAGTCCAACTATAGCAGAGATTATGTAAAATATCTGAAGCAATAGAAAACTCCATCTTTTTTCTATTGCTCCCCAACCAGCAAATAGAAGTGCAGATAGTAGTAATAGAGTAAATCCGACTATCTCATTACCACTATTAGAAGCTATTAATATAGAGTAAACCATTGCCAACAAAGAGCCAACAATTTCAAAAAATTTAACTAATTTCTCTTTTTTTTCTCTTTGCATAATTAGCTAATAAAATGAACTAATTTAAATCTATCTCCCATAATGGTTGGAGCTAGAAGGGTTTTTATTTTATCTGCTTGAGCTAGATATTGCTCTTTACTTGCTACTTTATGGTACTGCTCTAATATATCAATTATTCCAAAATTTACTAATGCTCTAGCTTGTGTTTCGCATACTTTTAAGTTTGCACCAGCAGCTTCAAATGCATCTATAACATGATTAAAATTTACATCATAAGTTATATCGCTCTTTTTAAAGTGCTCGTTTAACTCTAGCTCTTCATCAAATAGAGGATATGTTTTATGTTTGTTATATACTCTTATTGAGAAGTCATTTCTTACATACTTTTCGCCATAATCAAAGCTTAAAAATTCAAAACTCTTGGCTGCATTTACTATCTCTTTTGCAAACTCTTCATAACCTATAGCAATCTCTCCTGTTTTTAGGCTATGTTTTTTAGCAAACTCTAACTCTAAGATAGAAGCATCTTGCCACTTAATTTTATTCTCATCTACTACTGCTACTTTTGAATCTTTATACAACTCACAAGGGAAGGCATCGAAAATTTCATTTGATACAAAAAATGCACTATCCAAATTAAGCTCACTTAAACTCTTAACATACTCTATTTTAACTGCATTAGCAAAATTCTGAGTAAAATATTCTCTTTGAGCCTCTATAACTGCATCTTGTCGCTCTACAATTATAAACTTCATACTATTAAGAAGTGATTCATCTTTTGTATAGAGCCATCTTATCATATCGCCCATTAAATAGCCTTGGTGCGCACCAATCTCTACTAAAGCTATATTTTGACTAACTTTAGAAGTCTCAATTTTACTATAAATATAATTGGCTATCGAAGCTCCAAAAAAAGCGCTAGTACTTACAGCTGTATAGAAGTCGCCACCCTTGCCTATTGCTTTAAATGTTTTATAGTAGCCATCTTCTCCATATAGCCACTCTTGCATATAGTTACTAAATTTCATATATTAACCTTAGAGTATAATTTAAGTAGTTCGAGACTCTTTTGTGTCTTGTATATTTTAATATCTAATGCTTTTATTCGCATAGAGTTTTTAATTAAATCTACATCTAAAATACTCTTTTGCCCTGCATGATAGAGACCTTTTGTACTTTTAAAAAGCCTTCTATAAGAGAGTAATTCTTTAGATGCCAAATTAATACGCTTATTAATAATAGTTACTCTTTTTATAATATTATTATACTCTATTCTCATAGATTTTCTACTATTTTGAGCCTTTATAGAGTCTATCATACTATCTAATTTTGCTATCTCTAAATCGTTCATTGTATTTACAGATATCGGCATAGTTACTCTTAAGTTATAGTTTGTAAAGGCATCTTTTGTACCCTTTTGTGCTTGTGATATTTTACTATATCTAGCCCCTACACTTACAGTTGGTAGATATTTACTTTTTACAACTTTTGCATAGTTTTTACTACTTTGGCTCTTAGCATTTACTATATTTAACTCTGTATTATTTAATAAGAATTCATCTTTGCTAAGCACTCTTAACTTTGGTAGTGGTGTAGTATCTATATTTTTATTACTAATTTTTCTAAAAGCTGATTTTAAATCTTCTATTGTCTCTTGTAGTTTTAGTAGTGCCATATTTGCTTCGTCATCTTTAACAATTGCACTATCTAAAATTTCACTTCCATAAAGCCCAGCATTAAATAGCTCTTTTGCCTTTTGTAACTCTATTTTACTATTTTTTATCTGCAGTTTTAACTTAGATATATTTAGTTTTGTCTGCTTTATAGAAAATAGTAATTGTGCTGCTTGAGTATTTAATTTAACTTTTTTATCTAAAATAGTAGCGCTAGAGAGATTATAGTTACTCTTTGCAAACTTAATACCATAGTATATACCACCACTTTTAAATATTGGCTGATCAATTCCTATAGAGTATCGATTACTCGGGTGCCAACCATCTGCAATTTGGTTACTCCAGCTTCTTTCAAAACTAAGTGTAATGGGTGAAACCCAACTTAGTTTATTCATATTTTTTTGAGTTAAACTTTTATGAAGTTCAAGCTCAAATAGTTGATTATTTAATGGGGATAGATAGTTATCTAACTCTTGTGTAAAACTAAATGTCGCAATAGATACTAATAATAGCTTTTTCATTAAGCCTCTATTATAGATAATGCTAGCTTTAATCTTTTAAAGCCCTCTTCTATTTCATCTTCACTAATTGTTATTGGTGGTAAGAATCTAACAGTATCTCTACCAGCTTTTATAACTACAACACCTTGTTTAAAACTCTCTTCTATAATTTTCGACTGTACTTTAGAATTAACTGCTCTTAAGCCACGCATTAAGCCTATTCCAACACTTTTTGTAAATAAATTTGGTAAAGAGGTAACTAGAGAGTTCAACTCTACCTCAAATAGCTCAACCTTTTTGTTAATCTCTTTAGAATCATATTCAGACTTTAAAATATCTAAAACACATTTTGCACCAGCAGTTACTAAAAAATTACCACCAAATGTACTTCCATGGTCACCTGGTTGGAAAATATCTTTTAAGTTTGTCATAACTACACCAATTGGTAAACCACCACCCAAACCCTTAGCAAGTGTTATTATATCTGGCTCTATTTCGTAGTAATTACTAGCTAAAAACTCACCTGTTCTATATACACCTGTTTGAACTTCGTCAACAATTAATAGTAAGCCTTTAGATTTTAAAAAACTAGCTAGTTTTTGAATATCTTCTTTTTTAAATGGCTCTACACCACCCTCTCCTTGAACAAGCTCTATCATTACTGCTACTGTCTCATCATCTATATTTAAATAGATATCATCTATAGTATTTACATGATTAAAGCCATCAGGATATGGAGAGAAATTAGGTGTATGCATTTTCTCTTGCCCAGTTGCTTTAACCGTTGTTATAGTTCTTCCATGAAAAGAGTTCTCTAATGTAATTACTTTATATCTTTTTTTATCAAAATTAGTCTGTCCATACTTTCTAGCAATCTTTAAAGCACCCTCATTTGCCTCTGCACCAGAGTTTGCAAAAAATAGTCTCATATCAAAACCACTTAAACCTACGATCTCTTTAGCAAGCTTTGCTTGTGGCTCTATTAACCAAAGATTAGATGTATG
>CAMZLH010000047.1 GCA_947311565.1 uncultured Nitratifractor sp. | reverse complement strand
GTCGGCACAGAGTATTATGCCTATGGTTGGGTTGTCTTCTGGGGATTTTTCTAGCTCATCAAACATATTTACATACATATCCATTTGACCTATATCTTGGTGGGTAAGTTTGCCTCTTTTTAAATCTATGATAACAAAACATTTTAAGATATAGTTGTAAAATACCAAGTCTATGTAAAAATCGCTCAACTGGGTTTGGACTCTTTTTTGTCTTGCTACAAATGCAAATCCTCGTCCTAACTCAAGTAGGAAATCTTGTATCTTGTCTATTAGTGCTGTTTCTAAGTCGGCTTCTCTAAAAGATGGATTGTCTTTTAATTCTAAAAATTCCAAAACATAAGGGTCTTTGATAATATCTTTTGGCAAAAGTGTCATGGATTTGGTTTTCTCTTTGGCTTCTCCGATAACATGGGTTTTGTCTTGGCTTGAAAGTAATCGTTCATAATAACAAGAGTGTATCTGTCTCTCCAACGCCCTTACACTCCAGTTAGACTTAGCTGACTCTTGCATATACCACTCTCTTGCTTGTTTATCTTCTACTCTCAGAAGTAGGACATAATGGCTCCAAGTCAATTGTGCAGACAGTGTCTGCATTTTTGGGAAAGCAATATATAATTTTTTCATGTTATAAATATTTCTTTTGCTAAACCCTTTGCCAAAATCTTTCGTAAGTCGTTTTGAAAGCTCTTTAATAAGTGCTTTTCCATACTCTGCTCTCTCTTTGCCTTTTTGCTCTTCTTCTACTATTTGTTTACCTATATTCCAATAGGCTCCGACCATTATAAAGTTTATTTGAAGATAGGCATCACTTTTAGCATTTTGAAGTATATTTTTGATATTATTGTAAAAGTTATTTTCTAAGATTTGAGATTCAACAAGCTTGGCTTTTGTATCTATTTTTGTAAATGCCACCTCTTAGCCTCCTAGAATATTATCTTTATTTAATATTCTAGCATAAAAAACTAAGTTGAAGTTATAAAAGTGTTAATATTATTCTAAGCTAAATTGGAGTTATGCAAATAAATAGAACTTTTAGATAGTTCACCTCTTTATAGTTTTTAGCTATTTTAAAGTATTTTGGCAGTTGAAGTGTAGCAGTTTATCTTGCAGGGATTATGTTTAGATTCATTTGCTAAGAGAGAAGAGATACCCCAGTCAAGCTGGGGTATGATGAAGGAGTTTAAGTTGGGGCATGACAAAAAGGGTTAAGCTTGGGTATGATGAAAAAACTTAAGTTGTAGTATGATGCAATAGTGTCATCCTCTGGCTTGACCAGAGGATCTATATTGTATTGATTTTACAATTCAATTCAAGATAAACTCTCATAATTTTTAAGTTGCAAATTATACTTTAAGGGGTAGGGTGTCTTGGGGATTATAGAGTTTTTTCATACTCTCTCATTGCTAATATTACCTTTTCTATTAGCTCATCTAGTTCTAGGTTAAGCATTTTTGCACCTTTTAATACTACATCTCTATCGACTCCGGCAGCAAAGTTTTTGCTTTTAAACTTTTTCTTAACAGATTTAAGGCTTAAATCTTCTGCACTTTTGCTTGGTCTAACAAGAACACAGGCGTTTACTAAGCCACTTAATTCATCTACTGCGTAGAGTGTTTTTTCCATTAAGCTTTGTGGTTTAGTGTCTGTGCATATCTCCCATGCGTGGCTCATCATTGCTCTAATAATCTCTTTATCGTAACCATGTTCTTGCATTATTTCGGATGCTTTATGGCAGTGTTCGTTGGGGTATTTTTCGTAATCTAAGTCGTGAAGTAGTCCAGTTATAGCCCATTTCTCTTCGTCTTCTTTAGCCTCTTTGGCAAAATATCTCATGCATGCTGCTACCTGCAAGCCATGCTCTATTAGAGCGTTGTTTTTGTTGTACTCTTTTAGTAATTTTAGTGCTTCTTCTATGTTAGGCATTGTTTCTCCTTGAATCTAAATTATACTATTATTATATAATTTAAGTTGTTAATAGTTAGTAATTTAGCGGAGTATATAGTTATAGAATTTATTTAGATAAATATAGTAAGGGTAGGGTGGTATTAGGTTTGCACCATAGATATAAGTTTAAAATTTACTTAAAATTATTAAACTTATCTATAGTACTATTGGTGAGTATTTATATACTGCTCTTTACGAAAGCTTCCATTTCGTCAACTATTACTTCTAGTGTACGCTCTGCATCGATAACTTTTAGTAGGCTCTTATCTGTATAGAAGTTTTGAATCTCCTCTAGAGGGTCTGTATATATTTTCATTCTACTTACAAAAACCTCTTCGTTGTCGTCGCTTCTTTGTTCGCCTGGTGCTGCGTCTGCTGCTCTTCCTAAGATTCTCTCTCTTGCTACTGCTTCGCTAACTCTTGCCTCTATAACAGAAACAAGTTCTATTTCGCTTTCGCTTTGTAGCAGTCTGTCTAGCTCTTTCATTTGCTCTACGCTTCTTGGAAAGCCATCTATAATTACTACATCTTTTGGTGCATTTTTAATTGCACTTATGATTGTATTAATTACAATCTCTAAAGGTACTAAATCTCCTTTTGAGATAAAACTATCTATTGTTTTACCAAGTTCGCTACCACTTGCTACCTCGTCTCTTAGCATGTCGCCTGTTGAGTAGTGTACAATTTTGTCACTGTTTTTCTCTGCAATAATGCTAGCATCTGTAGTTTTACCAGAACCTGGTGCTCCGATAATTAAAAATAGTTTTTTCATCTTTTATCCTTACTGATTGATATTTCTTTTTATTCTAAGACCTAACTCTTTTAACTGCTCTGCATCTACACCTGAAGGTGCTTTTGTAAGCATACATTGAGATCTTTGAGTTTTAGGGAATGCTATTACATCTCTAATACTATCTGTTTTTGCTAACAACATAATAAGTCTGTCAAGCCCTAGTGCAAAACCTCCGTGTGGTGGTGCACCAAATTTTAGTGCTTCAAGTAGGAACTCAAATTTTTCATTAGCCTCTTCTTCGCTAATACCTAGTAGTTTAAATACCTCTGATTGTATATCTTCTTTATGAATACGAATAGAACCACCACCTAGCTCTGTTCCATTTAGAACAATATCGTAAGCAATAGATTCTAACTCTTCAATATCATCTACTGCTAACTTACCATCTTTTAGTTTTGGCATTGTAAATGGATGGTGAATTGCTTTTACTTTTCCATCTTCTACTTCGAACATAGGGAAGTCGATAATCCATACAAATCTATACTCGTCTTTGTTAATTAAATCCATTAACTCAGCTAGGTATAGTCTAAATCTACCCATATAGTCTAAAACAACTTTTTTCTCTCCAGCACCAAAGAATACAACATCTCCAATCTCTAGCTCGCATCTATCGACAATAGCTTTTAGGTCATCTTCGTTAAAGAATTTTGTTAAAGGACCTTTAAGACCATCTTCTTTCATCTGAAAGTATCCTAATCCTTGTGCTCCGAACTTACGAACATAATCTTCAAAGCCTTTCATTTGGCGTTTAGAGAATATATTGTCTCCATTTGGAACTTTAAGAGCTTTAATTCTGTTTCTTTTGCTATCTTTTGCAATATTGCTAAAGATCTCATTTTGACAATTTGCAAATATATCATCTACATTTACCATAGCTAAGTTAAATCTTAAATCTGGTTTATCTGAACCATACTTCTCCATAGCATCATTGTAGCTCATTCTCTCAAATGTTGTAGGGATCTTATCGCCCATATCTACTGCTTCGAATATATCTTTTAAAAGAGTCTCTGCTGTATTAATTACATCATCTTGCGTACAGAAGCTCATCTCAACATCTATTTGAGTAAACTCTGGCTGTCTGTCTGCTCTTAAATCTTCGTCTCTAAAGCACTTTGCAATTTGAAAATATCTGTCAAATGCACTAACCATAAGTAGCTGTTTAAATAGTTGTGGCGATTGTGGAAGAGCAAAAAACTCACCAGGGAAAACACGGCTTGGTACTAGATAGTCTCTTGCACCCTCTGGTGTACTTTTTGTTAAAACTGGTGTCTCTACCTCTAAAAATCTCTGCTTAGCCAAAGAGTTTCTAGCTGCAATTGTAACATTTGAGCGAAGCTTAAATATGTTGTGCATTCTTTGTGTTCTTAAATCTAAATATCTATATTTAAGTCTAATCTCTTCGTTTACTTTAGTGTCATCTAGCTCAAAAGGCATTGGTAAAGAGCGATTTTCTATTAGTAGATCTTCTACTACAATCTCTACTTTACCTGTTTTTAGTTTTGGGTTCTCTAAACCTTCGCCTCTTGGTCTAACTTTTCCTGTTGCAATAATTACAAATTGGTCTCTAACTTCGTCTGCAATTTTATGAGCCTCTGCACTATCTGCTGGGTCACAAACTAGCTGAACTACTTCGTCGTTATCTCTAATATCAATAAATATTACTCCACCATGGTCGCGTCTGCTATGTACCCAACCAGCAACCTTTACAACCTCGCCAACATGGCTTTCGTTAATCTCTGCACAATAGTGTGTTCTCAATTTAAATCCCTATATAAAATTTTTAATGAGATTATATCTAAAGATATATAAATATTTAACTCTACTTAATATCAAATCTATACTAATCTCTTTTTCTTACAATTTTCGCACCTAGTTTAGATAGCTTATCTTCTAGTCTGTCGTAACCTCTATCTAAATGGTATATTCTTTTTATTTTTGTTGTTCCTTTAGCTGCAAGTGCTGCAATAACTAAAGCAGAAGATGCTCTTAAATCTGTTGCCATAACTGTTGCACCGTTTAACTCTTTTACTGGTCTTACAGCAGCGGTATTACCCTTTAACCAAATATCTGAACCAAGACGATTTAACTCGCTTACATGCATAAATCTATTTTCAAATAGTCTCTCTTCTATAAGGCTCTCACTACTTGCTATGGTTGCAACTGCCATAAATTGAGCTTGCATATCTGTTGGAAAACCTGGATATTCAGTTGTAACTATATTTACACCTTTTAAGTTAGAGGCTGGTTTAAAAGTTATAGAGTTTTCTGCTAACTCAAAACTACAACCCATCTCTTCTAGTTTATTAATAGATGTCTGTATGTGCTCTATATTTACTCGATCTAAAGTTATTTCAGAATTTGTAATTGCTCCTACACATAGGTAGGTACCAGCTTCTATTCTATCTGGAATTATCTCTATAGGCTCTTTAAACTCTAAAGCTTTACCATTAGTTCCGTGTACTGTAAGCCTACTTGTTCCAATACCTTCTACTTTTGCACCACCCATATCTATCATTTGTGCTAATTGTGTAATCTCTGGCTCTTTTGCTGCATTTATAATCTCTGTAACACCATTTGCCATAGCAGCTGCCATTAGTGCATTTTCTGTTCCACCAACTGTAATTTTATCAAATATAATCTTATTTCCATTTAGACCACTACTTGGTGCAGTTGCAACTACATAGCCCTCTTTTAACTCGACATTTGCACCAAGAGCCTCTACAGCTTTTATATGTAAATCGATAGGTCTTTGCCCAATTGCACAACCACCAGGAAGACTAACAGAGCACTCTTTAAACCTACTAAGTAGAGGACCTAAAACTAAAATAGATGCACGCATCTGTGCTACTATTTCATAGACAGCTTTTGTAGAGTTAATAGTAGAGCAGTCTACAATCGCTTCTGTATCATTGTGTTCAACTTTTGCTCCTAGCATTGTTAAAAGCTTTAACATTGTTCTGATATCTACAACATTTGGTAGATTTTTTAAAACTATTTTTTTATCACTTAAGATTGTTGCACCAATTACGGCTAAAGCAGAGTTCTTAGCCCCACTAATTACTACGTTTCCCTTAAGTTTATGACCACCTTCTATCTCTAAATAATCCATTGCATACCTTAAATAATTAAATAATATTTTTCGATATTTTATCTAATAATATTTAGATGTCCCTTTAATTCAAATTATAGAAAAAGATTATATCTATAAGCACCTTTTTGGTTTAATATATAATCCTAAGTTACTTTTTTAAAAATTGATATTTTTAATACTAAAATAGCTCTTTTATAAAAGTAGCGATAGATTCATTATATTTTTTAATATAAATAAAGAGTGCTTTATCTGTGATATTTTCACTGTTTAACAAATTAATAAATATTATTTTTATATTAACTAATGAAATATTTAATATTTTTAGATATTTTTAATAAAAGATTTGATATTGTATTAAATGAATATTAATTGATATATTAAGTATATCCTATTATGTATAATACTTAATATATCAGCTAATATAATTTTGTATTAATAGCGTTAGTGTGGAGGAAGTATGAATATAAGTGTAGATAGGCTTAAAAGTATTAATGAAAAGCTTAAACGCAAAATAGAAGAGAAAAAATTAGAAAATAAAAGCGATGAGCAATTTACCATAGATATCGACTCTATATCTAGTGAAAATATAGCTACTAGTACAATAGAAGAGATGTTAAGAACTATACCGACTAATTTAGCTATATCAATTGAATTAGACAAAAATAGTGATCCCATTAGAGTTGGAAACTTAACGCGTATGTTAGAGCTATATGAAAAGTTAGAGATTTCAAAAAAAGCTCCTAATTTAGATAAAATTTTTATGTATAAAGCTATGAATATAAGTGGAGTCGGACTAAAAGAAGAGGATTTCGGAGAGATTAGAGAGGGTAAGTATGTTCAGATAATAGCTATTACATATGAACCAGATAAAAATGGTAAAAAGAAAGCAAAAAATATCTCTTTAGGTTATTTTGGAAAGGCAGAAACTTTAGATTTATCATTTAAGAATGAAATTATAGAGTTTGTACTTAGATGGCGTTATGAAAAAGCATTTCAAAACTTAAAGCACTACCGTGTGCTACTTTCGAGATTATCGTAAAATACACACATATTTTGGGCTTAAATTATAAAACATTAACTCTTCTACACATTATTCTTATTTTATTTTGCTACAATTTTATATATTTTATAAAAAAGGAAGAGAATGAGCATACAAGCTAATGTTGAAAATTTATTAATACTACTTAACTATCCAGTTAATGAGTCTACTAAGAACCAATTAGATGGTATAGTTGATAACACAAATAGTTTTTATGATTTTGCAAACCATATTTTTAATTTAGAAGATGAGTTAAAAAAAGTTGATGCAACTATCGCTATGTCAAATAGTAAACCATATTTAAAATTAAAGTGTAACTCTAAAAAAGATATAGTTATAGAGGATTTTAAAACACTGATAGAGTCTTGGTCAGATAAATATAAAGTAGAGATAGAAAAAGTAGAAAACAAAAATACTTACTACATTATTGGCAAAAATAGTTAATGCCACTTAGCCAGCTAAATAGTCAGCAGCTTAATGCTGCTACTGCAAATAGTGGTAAAAACTTAATTATAGCAAGTGCTGGTACAGGTAAAACATCTACTATTGTTGGTAGAATAGGTCATCTATTAAATAGTGGCATAGATGCTAGTAGAATACTCCTTCTTACATTTACAAATAAAGCTGCTGCAGAGATGGTAGCTAGATTAAAAAAATATTTTGACTCTGAAACTATCGATAAAATAGAGGCAGGAACATTTCATGCTGTATCTTATAGATGGCTTAGGCAGAGAAAACCAAACTTAACACTTAAACAGACAGGTGAGTTAAAAACTCTTTTTAGAAGTATCTATGAAAAAAGAGAGTTTCATAGATTAAGTATAACTACTAAGCAATTCTCTTCTACTTATCTATATGAGCTATACTCCTTGTATCAAAACTCGACTCTAGGTACTTTTAGTGATTGGATGCAAGAGAAGTATAGTGATCATGAATCACTTTTAGATATATATCAAGATATTATAGATGAGTTTGAAGATACAAAAAAAGAGTATGGTTTTGCATCTTTTAATGATCTACTAATTTGGGCGATAGATAGCATAAAAGAGAAGAGTATAGAGTTTGAAGAAGTTTTGGTAGATGAGTATCAAGATACAAATACACTGCAAGAGGAGTTAATTAATGCATTAAATCCTAAATCACTATTTTGTGTTGGTGATTATGATCAGAGTATATATGCATTTAATGGAGCAAATATAGAGAATATATCTACTTTTTCTACTAGGTATAGTGGAGCAAAAGTATATAGTTTGTCTATTAATTATAGATCTAGTGAGCCTATTTTAATGTTAGCTAATAGGGTAATTAGTAAAAATAAGAGAATATACCCAAAAGAGTTAAAAGTTGGTAGAGTAGGGGAGTCGAAGCCTCCTAGACTTTTAGTTTTTGATACTCTTTTTGAGCAGTATCAATCTATTGCAGATAGAATTAAAAGAAGTCAAACATCTTATGATAATATTTCAATTATTTTTAGAAATAACTCTAGTGCAGATGGATTAGAAGCAAGTTTAAGAGAGTTAAATATACCATGTAAAAGAAAAGGTGGAACTAGCTTTTTTGATGCAAAAGAGATAAAGTTTATTCTAGATCTACTATTTATTATAAATAATCCAAAAGATTTGATGGCATTTATACATATATTTGAGTATGCTAAAAATGTAGGTGCCGCACTATCTAAAGAGATATATCTATCTTTAAATCATTTCGGAGAAGGAGACTTAATATCTGGTCTGTTAAATCCAACTATTAAAGAGTTACCAAAACTTAATAAGGTCAATAATAGACAATTAGGGTTATTTGATGACTGTAATGAGATTGGATTAGCCTCTAGATTTGCATTTATGGGTTTCAAGAAAGAGACTCTAGAACACCCTATTATAAAGATAAGTAAAATAGAGAGAGAGTCTCTACAATATTTTGAAAATTTTTATAATTTAATAAAAGATACAAAAAATATAACTAATCCATATATAATGATTAGAAATATAATTGACTCTAAACTATATAGTTATTTAGTAGATAGACTATCTACACAAAGAGGAAAATTAAAAACTGGCGAGATAGATGAGAGAAAAAAAGAGGAATCAAAAAAGAGAATTATAAATAAAGCAAGACTTCTGCAAGAGTTATCTAAACCTTACGATAATATTGGTAGATTTTTAAATGCAATGATTTTAGGTGGTGGTGAACTTAGTGAAGGTGAGGGTGTAAATTTACTTACAGTTCATGCTTCTAAAGGTTTAGAGTTTGAAGATGTATATATAGTTGATCTCTCTGATGGTAGGTTCCCTAATAGAAAACTAATGAGTGGAAATGGAGGAATAGATGAAGAGAGAAGACTATTTTATGTAGCAGTTACAAGAGCTAAAACAAATCTTTTCTTAGCATTTGCGAAGTATGATAAAATAAGAAAGCAAGAGTATAAACCATCACAATTTTTATATGAAGCAAAACTTTTAAAAGAGGATAAAGAGGATAAAGAGAGCAAAGAGTAGAGTTTCTATATGGTTCATTATGAACCATATAGAAAGTTAGATATTTAAAATATATCATCTTGTTGTGGCATAGTAACTTTTATTCTATCCCAAAAAAATTCAGTATGCTTTTCAAAAAGTGTTGCAGCGACAGATGTAGATTTATTATCAGCTTTTAGTCTAACTATTTGTAGTTGATAGAAAAATAGAGGTGCAAAAAACTCATTAGCTAAGAGCAGGGGGTCGTTATTCTCTATTATCTCATCTTGCATCATTAAAAAAAAGATAGCCGAGAGCTTCTTAACATTGTTTTGAAAAAACTCTTCATTATAAAACTCTCTTAATCTCTCATTGTTAAATAACTCTTGCATCATAAATCTAAATATTAGATCTGTTTTAGTGTCGTAACTAATTAGTTTAAACATATTTGATATATTTTTAAGTAGTAGCCGACCTTTTTTATATAGTTCCTGAGGCTCTTTATCTTCAAATATATTTATTAAATGACTCTGTTTTAATTTATTAATAGAGGCATCTAATATAGCCTCTTTGTTTTTAAAATGATTATAGATAGCACTTTGCTGAATACCTACTTGTTTAGCTATTTGCCTCATTGTAGTAGCTTTATAGCCTTGATCAGCAAATAGCTGCAAAGATGTATCAAATATCTTTTTTTTAGTTCCCTTAAACTCTTCCAAATAAGACTCCATAAATGTTTTGAAAGAATTATACTGAACTTTTGTTCATTTGTCAAGAAATACTAATGAACAAAAGTTCTTTTAATATGAACTTTTGTTCATTAGTATTCTGTCCAAATAAGAACAATAGTTCATATTTGGATTTTTTATCTACATTTTATGTATCTATTGATTTTAAAACGAGAAGTGACAATATTAATTTAAGGCGTCTTGAGCATGCCTATGCCTAGTAGTTATAAAACCTTAGAGTTCTATTAATAATATACAATTATAAGTGACTATGTAAATGATACCTTATATAGGCAAGTTAAAGTAGGGTAAAGAGATTATAATAGTGTTATGCTAGAGATAATCTATTTTTAAAAGGTTAGATATTTGTTATTATATTAATGAGGCTAATTTTATATTTGTTATCAATCCACAATTAATTGTGTTAAACTCTTCTTTCGATACTATATGAGAATTGTTATCTATAGCCATAGTTATAGAGTCTGATGCAATAGAAAATTGTACTTTTGCTATATACTCTACACTGTTACTATTTATTAAGTAGTAACCATTGTTATGTTTAATCTCTTTATTAACATATAGTATAGCATTAGATTTTATAGACAACTCACTAAAATCACCATAGAAGTTATATTTAATTACTTTGTCTTTATCACTACTACTATTATGCTTATGGTTACTCTCTTTAGTCCTATAATCTAATTGCTTGATGCTACTATCATTGCTATCTAAAAGTAGGTAATCTAGTGAAATATTATATTTATCTTTAAACTCAAATATAGTCTCTTGAGGTAGTTTGTTTCTTTTAAGCCAGGTGTTTAGTGTATTATAACTAATACCTAATTTGTTAGCTAGTTCAACATTAGAGCTAATATTAGCAATCTTTTTCATTTTATCTATAACTTGTTTAATGTTATACATATTTAACTCCTTGAACTTGTTTAAAATGAACAATATTATTTTATCTTCTTTAGCCTTAAAATTTGTATAATATGTTTATGATCGCTAAGTAATTAGATTTTTAACCCTTAAGTTGCCTTAATTATAAATACAAATATTAGTTAACAGTGTATATATGAGCTCTCTTGTTGGTATAATTATGCTTTCTGATTTCTACTATCTATTTGTGTTTTATAGTGTGTAAGGTTAATCGAGAAGCTTAAATATCAAATCTGGTTGATTAACTCTATAATTAAATCAATAATTTTTTATTAAGATAATATACATTATGTTAACCAAATTATATATTGATAGTTATGTAGTTATAAAATAGAATGTTTAGCAAATTAATGTCTTATAGTACATTCTTTTACAATTTTACAAAAAGTAAAAATATATATCCATATTTTCATTAGTATTTAGATATGATATCGAATTTTTTTAAAATGTTATCTTTAAAAAATATTAATCGTTAATAATATTAAAGTCTAACTATATTTTATATAATGAATATAGTTTCAAAAATTTTAAATAAAGGAATTAAGTTTTATGAAAAAAATATCTCTATTAATTTTACCATTTCTGCTAGCTTCTTGTGAGACTGTAACATCTATAGCTACCCTCTTAAGAGTGCTAAAGCTGTAGTTTATAATTTAGAAGGAGATTTAGTAAATGATCTTAATATAAAAGATAGACCAAAATTTTACGAAGAGCCAACTTTAGAAACAACATATAGAGCAACATACAGTGACTATAGTAACTCTGGGTATGATAGAGGTCATATGGCACCAGATGCAGCTTTCGATTGGAGTAATGAGAGTTTAGAGTCAGTTTATACTTTAGCAAATATTGTTCCACAAGTTCCTGATGTAAATCAACACGCTTGGGTAAGAGTAGAAGAGCATGCAAGAAAAGAAGCTGTTATACATGGTGTGGTTACAGTAATAAATTTAGTTAAATATGGTAATCAACCTAAAGTAATTGGAAAAAATAGTATAGCTGTTGCAGATGGTTTTTATAAAATAATCTACAATCAAGAGGATAAATATAGCGAGTGTTTTTATTATAAAAATGAATATAATACAACATATAATCTAACAGATCATGCAATTAATTGTGAAACCATAAGACCTTAAGCGAATAAGAGTTCTCTATTATAATAGTAAATGTGTATAATTGCACAAAAATTTGAGTTAAACTAGGTATTTATGGCAAAGAAGAAGAGAAAACATTTTATTAAATTAAATAATAAAATAAAGTCACTATTTAATAATAGAGCTTTTGATGAAGCAGTTGCAGACTTTAGCGATGATATACTATTTGGTTTAGTTATGCTTTTAGAAGAAGAGATAGTAGATGAACTAGATAGAGCAACTCTTATTAGGTATCTAAGAAGAGTCTGGAGCGAAGGTAACTTTAGTGTAAGAAAGGCTATTGTATCGTTTTTAGAGGATCAAAATCTAGATACAAAAGCAGAAAAAAAAGATAAAGTAGAGTTAATATTATCTTATTTAGAAGATGAAGATACTACACCTCAAGAAGATGAACATATTTTATCTAAATTTATAGAGAAAAAGTTAGCTAAAATAACCAAAGATAAGGTGATAAAAAACCTATCTTATCTAAGAATGAAGAGATTTTTAGATGAAATTAGTAAAGAGCTTAATATTGAATTTATAGGTGCTGATAGTATAGAGTTTACACAAACACACATAGTTGATATAGATAATAGAGATTTAGAGATAAACTTTATACACGAAATTTCTTTTAATACAACACATAGTAAACTTATAGAAAAAGAGAGTCAAGAGGTCTTAGAGTATCTAAAAGATTTAAAGCTTCAGGCGTATGAGCATAAAGAGCAAGAGATAGAAAAGTCATTAAAGAGTATTGAAAATATTGATTATCTAGATTATAAATTAGTAACAGATATACTTTTGGCTCTAAATGAACCAATAAAATCAATAGAGAACTCCCCTATTCCACTAAAAGTAATTAAAAAGATTATTAAAAGTTTTGATAAAACTATAGCAATTTCACTAAATAGATTAAATTATCTCTTAAGTAAGAGCTTTAATTATATATTCTTAGATAAAGAGTTAGAGTTAGATATAAATATTACAGTAGATAAGAGAACTCTTTATAGTTCAATTTGGACTAATAGTATTGAGACTATCACTACACAGTTCAAAAGAGACAAGATTAATGAAATTGTCTCTTTTGAACAATACTTTAATACTCTTGTCTCTAATTTAGAAGATAGTATATATCCGCTAGATAGTAAAGATATTGATATAAAAGAGTTTGCAATTAACTTTTTACTACCATATATAAAGGGAACAAGAACTTTAAAACTAAAAGATAAAATTGCTAAAAGAGCTAAGTTTCATTTTAACGAAAGATATAAAGATCAAAAAGAGCGTAAAAAGCAAGAACTTTTATTAGCTAAAACTATTCGAGACTTTAAAAAACTCTTTCCTGTTGCTAGAAGCTTAAATAGAGAGATAATTTTTAATGTTGGTCCAACTAATAGTGGTAAAACATATAGTGCACTGCAAGAGTTAAAGAGTGCAGATAGTGGACTATATTTAGCACCTCTAAGACTACTAGCTTTAGAGGGTTACGAAAATTTAAAAGAAGATGGCATAGTTGTATCTTTAATTACAGGTGAAGAGGAGATTATAGATGAGGAGTCAACTCATATAAGCTCTACAATAGAGATGATAAATAGTGATATTGAAGTAGATGTTTGTGTAATAGATGAAATACAGTTAATTTCAGATAGAGATAGAGGCTGGGCTTGGGCAAATGCACTAATTGGGGCACCAGCTAAAAAGGTAATCTTAACAGGTTCTAGCGATGCACTAGATGTAGTTAAAGAGATTGCATCTTATTTAGAAGAGCCAATAACTATAGTAGAGTTTGAACGTAAAAACCCATTAACTCTATTAACTAAACCAACACACATTAAAAATTTAGAACCAAATAGTGCTATTATAACTTTTTCTAGAAAAGATGTTTTAAGTTTAAAGAGTAAAATATCTCCATATTTTAATGTATCTGTAGTTTATGGAAATTTATCACCAGAGGTTAGACGAGAAGAGGCAAAAAGATTTCGAGAGGGTAAAACCGATATCTTAATAGCAACTGATGCAATTGCTATGGGCTTAAACCTACCAATACAAACAGTACTTTTTGCAAAAGATAATAAGTTTGATGGTCTTCAAAGAAGGCTTTTAACAAGTAGTGAAATATTGCAAATCTCTGGTCGTGCAGGAAGGTACGGTCTGCATGAAAATGGATATGTTGGTGCATTAGAGTACCCTACTTTGTCAACTATAAAAGATAGATTTAATCTGCCATTAAAGTCAATAGAGCTTCCAATTTCAGTAATGGCATCTTTGGAGCATGTGCTATTAATTGGCGAGATTTTACAAACTAATAACCTCTATGATATTTTAGAGTTCTTTGCATCAAATATGGAGTTTGATGGTCCATTTGTTGCTGCGAATATTGATTCTATGATAGAGGTTGCACAAATAGTAGATGAGTATCAATTAGATTTAGTCTCTAAATATCATTTAGCTTGTGCACCTGTTTCTATTAACTCACCATACCTACAAAGAGTCTTTAGTAGATACCTTAAACTTTTAGAAGAAGATAGAGTGGTTACATTTTTAGAGCCTAAAAATATATCTAAAAAGGCAGTAAGCTTTACAGCACTACTAAATGCAGAAGATAGAGTAAAAGAGGTATCATTGTATCTATGGCTTAGCTTTAAATTTGTAGATAAATTTAAAGATATAGATCTTGCCAAGCAAACAAGAGATAAGTTAAATAGTTATATCGAAAGAACGCTAAGAGAGAGTAATTTTAAAAAAGAGTGTAAAAAATGTGGTAAAGTATTGGACTTCAGTTATAAGTTCTCTATTTGTGATAAGTGCTATAATGGTCTAAGAAGAGGCACAAGAAGAAGAAAAGAGAGATAATGAATAAAATATACCTAACAAATAAAACCCCAATTAATTTTAGTTTTAATCAGAGTCAATATAGTTTTAAAGTTACAGAAAATATTAAATTTAAATTACAAAAAAGAGGCAATTATAAAATTGTAGAGGTAACTAAAAAAGAGAAATCTACAATAGAACTAGTTGAGTACTTAAGCGAAGTATTTAAAATAGATAAAAAAGAGATAGGCTATGCAGGGTTAAAAGATAAGCATGCAACTACAACACAAATATTAAGTTTGCCAAAGTATATAAGAGTTGAAAAATTTATAAATAGTGACTCAGTAGAGATTAAAGAGCTAGGTTTAAGTGCAAACCCAATTAAAATAGGAGACTTAAACTCTAATAGTTTTAGTATTACTTTAACAGATGTCGCACCTAAAGAGTATAGTAAAATGTTAATTGCCCTAGATAATATATCTAAAAATGGATTTGCAAACTTTTTTGGATACCAAAGATTTGGAAAAGAGAATGAAAGCTCTGTAGAGAAGGGTTTAAAAATTGCACAAAGTGGGCAAAGAGTTAAAAATCAAAGAGGTAAAATATTAGTTGCGTCGTATCAGTCTAAACACTTTAACTTATGGCTAAATAGACGGTTAGAGATATCAAAATTAATTAGTAGTAACAAAAAAGATACTTTTTTAGAGAAGCTTTCTCCAAAATTATATAAAGCTATTAAAGAGTCCCCTACTCTATTTAAACTACTACCTGGAGATTTAGGCTACACCTTTAAGAGTGGAAGAAAAAACTTTAGTAGTGTATATAATATAGAAGAGTCTGTTAAAGAGTTTGCTAAACGACGCTTCTACCCAACAGGTTTGCTATTTGGAAGTAGCGTAAGAGTATCTAGCTCTATAGCAAAAGAGATAGAAAAAGAGTTTATAGATCAAGATTTTTCAAGCCTAAGAGGAACAAGAAGAGCCGCATGGATATGGCCAAAAGATTTAAGAAGTAGTTACAATGAAAAGAAGCAGATAGTAAGGTTAAACTTTACTCTGCTACCTGGTAGTTACGCAACTGTACTTTTAGAAGAGCTAGCAAATAAAGAGTTAAAAGATTAATTTATTTTAAAATCTGCAAATGGTAGGTAAACCGACCCTACCAATAAATACAAAGTACTAAAGCTTAATTTTCCAACTTTCTAGCCCATCTTAAAAATAGTCTATCGCTATTAACAGTATCTAAAATCTCTTTACCATTAAAGATATGCTCTACTAACATTTTAGCTAAAAATGGGGCAAATACAAAGCCCCTTGCACCTAAGCCATTTAATACATAGTAATTTTTTTTATACTCTAGAGGTACTTTTTTATAACCTTTTTTTATCGAAGGATACCTTTTTAGCATAAAGTTACTATCTATAACCTTACCAACAATTGGAAAGTAATCTTTAGAGTTAGCTCTGTAACCACAAAAAATCTCTTTAATCTTTAAACTACTCAAATTTGCAATCTTAACTGCATTCTCTTCTAAAACTTTTAATGGCTCGCCACTGCAAACCATACAAGGATTTTTAGCTCTAGATGTAGTAGCTCCAAGCTTTATAATACCATTTATATTACTACTTACAGATAGACTTTTGTGCATACAAGTATTAATATTATCTCTAGAGTAGTAGTCACCCCTACTGCCCCAGAGCCCACTTATAGACATATACTCAAAGTCACTAAAACTCTCGTAACCAGTGGCAAAAACAATATTTTTTGCTTTTATGTTATCTTCTAAAATTAAATAATCATCTTGCTCTTTAACATCTTTTAGATCTAACTGAAAATAATCTATATCTTTTATAGCATAATGACACAATCCTTGCGAATCGCAAACACCACCATTTTTAAAGAAGAGTGCCCTACTCTCGTTTATAACTCCAAGCTTTATTAAACTATCTTTAAATAAAATTTCACCAGAGCCAATAATCTCTTTATAGTACTCTAGATTCTCTTCATCTTTGCTATCTTTTGCAAACCTAAGCATTCCACTACGCTCAAAATATTCACTAAAAAAATCATAATAAAATTGAGAGCTAAATTCATAAGCTTCATTTGTTAAATTAACTAAAGGTGTAGCTTTACCAAGTTTGGGTGAAATAAATGCCCCTGCTGCCGAGCTACCACCAGTTGCAGGCGAACTAGACCTATCAATGACAACTACACTTACCCCTAACCTCTTAGCCCACCAAGCCACCATAACCCCAGCAACCCCAGAACCAATAACTGCTAAATCGTATATTTTCATTCTATACTCACCTTTTAAAATCTAAAAACTTTATGTTTAAAATATAAATTATTGCTATTTAACTAAATTAATAATATTTTTTAATTTATCATCTTCATAATAATACTCTTCAAGCAATGGAGTAATCTTATAGTCAAGTACAAAATCTAAGTCATTATCGTCTGCTATCTTCATAAAGTAACTATGCCCTATCTGATAGTCTTCTCCTAAATCTTTTGCGATTTGCTCATTGAGTGCTATAAAAATTTCTTTTGCTCTAGGAAATGCTATCAATGTCTCATTAGGTTTCATCTTTAAAAATGTAAATCTACGACGCAAAGCAATATCAATGAGTGCTATAGATTTATCGGTACTGTTCATTGTACCGATGATGTAGAGATTTGAGGGTATTTTAAATGCTTGTTTAGAGTATGGAAGAGTCACTTCAAGATTATCTCTTTTATCTTCTTCTATGAGTGTTATGAGTTCTCCGAAAATTTTTGAGATGTTTCCTCTATTGATTTCGTCTATGACTAGGTAGTATTTATTATCCCTATCTTTATCTGCATTTTTACAAATTTCTTTAAAAATACCATCTACAAGCTCAATATCCCCATTTTCATTTGGTCTAAACCCCTCTATAAAATCTTCATATCCAAAGCTCTGATGAAAGGTGACAAACTTTACTCTCTCTTTTATGTCTGATATATCGACACTATCACTTTTTTCATTTAGCTTTATGGATTCAAATATCTCTCTGTCACCTTTACCATCTTCGATAAGTCTGATGAGCTTATTGGTATTGTGTGTTTTCCCTACTCCTGGAGAGCCATAGAGGATTATGTTTTTAGTATTGATACTGTTGATATTTGTGCTAAAATTATTATTTTTATATCTATCAAAAATTTTATTATCTATCCACCATTTGTAATTTTGTTCTTCCTCATTAAAAACAATATTGTATAAAGCTTCATATTTTAATCCTCTTAATATATTAGATGTGTTTAAATTTAATTCCCAAATACCATCTTGCCTATAAAAAACATACCATTTTCTATGTATGTAATGTTTATTCCAATCAATTTCTACTTTTCGATTATCGGCATTAATATTTTTAACTTTTCCTATAGCCCAAGATGTAACTTCAACTATAGTTTTGTCCTCCATAAATTTATATTCATCTGTTAAATAGTTAGAAAATGGTGTATTTTTTGTTTTTAAATCTTTTTCTGATTGATATAAAAATACTTCATCACCTATTTTTAATTTATTAAGTTGTTTTTCTATTCTACTTATATTAGATAAGTTATTAATCCAAACACCAGAATCTATAATATCTTGTGGATTTTTATCTCGTGCTAACCATAATCCATAAAATATATTATTATTTTCTAATTTGGAAATGTCATAACCTTGCTCTTGTGCAAAATTAATCATATTATTTATATTATCACTTTCTCCACCGTTATTCCCCCATTGCGTTGTAAAATATAGTTTTTCGTTATTGTACTTTATTGGTGCAAAGTATCCATTTTTTGCATCTACTGTTTTTTCTTCCCAATCTTCTTGATTCAAGACAACATAATTATTTGTACCATGACGATTGTTAAATATTTTTTGTATATCAAAATAGATCAGGTTAGTATGTTCAGACAAATAGTGTTTAAATATATCAAAACATAAATCTTTTAATGCTGTACCATTTCTTCCATTTTTCTTATACTCTTTTTTATTAAATTGCACTTTCATTTTATATTCCCCATTCTTATTTTCATCTCATCAACAAACTTCCCATACCCGCCATCAAACCCCAAATCCAAACTCTTCATCTTCAACCGTATCAATTTCTCTCCTTTGCCAAGCTCTAAGTTATCATCTACATCTTCTATATGTTTGGGGTACAAAAGCATCGTATCTTTACAGTCAAAATTTTTACCATAG
>CAMZLH010000046.1 GCA_947311565.1 uncultured Nitratifractor sp. | reverse complement strand
TGGAATGAGACATTCCAAATGAGAAATGAGAAATTAGAAATTAGAAATGATTTATTTAAAGGGCTTCCTGATGATTTTTATCTCTATTTTGTACACTCGTTTCATGCTGTATGTGATGACAGATACGCCATAGGCAAAACCCACTACGGCTACGAGTTCGTCTCTGCTGTACAAAATGGCAACATCTACGGCATACAACCCCACCCAGAAAAAAGCCATGAAAATGGATTGAAGATAATAGAAAATTTTGTAAACCTATAAGGTGCAATGCCTTGTACAAAAATATGTTAAAATAACAAAACCAAACCGTAGGGTGTAGTCCCCCGACTACACCGCCAAATACACATTGAAATATATGTAAGCTAACCATCGCACATCACGGTGTAGTCGGAGACTACACCCTACATTAAGGAGAAACCATGAGCCAAGAAACAGAACATTTCATAAAAAACATAGGGATCAAAAACTTTAAATGTTTTGAAAATTTTCAAGCTGAGGGTTTTGGCAGAGTCAATCTTATTGGTGGGAAGAATAATGTGGGTAAGACGGCTTTTATGGAGGCTTTATTTGTAAATATTCATGCAAATAATATAAAATCTTTTGGAAAATCCCTCTCTTTTATTGAATCTGAACGAAATAAAATGAATGATATAAATATTGACTGTGATAGAGCAGAAGCAATTAAACATGCAAATAATATAGTACTTCATTCAAACATTAATAATGCATCACTCAAAATTGAAAAAAATGATACGACAGATGATAAAGTAATTTTTACCATCAATTCAGATAAAACAGATGTAACTTTGTTTGAGTTGTGCCAAAAATGCAATTGTAAATTAAAGAAAAATATTAATTTTATTAACAATTTTGGCTTAACTGATAAAGATATAACTAAATTCTACGGACAAGTAGAAGACAACAGGGAAGAAGAGTCTCTAAATAAGATATTAAAAGCATTTGATTCTTCCATTAACTCATTTCAAATAAGAAGTACTGGAGAACTTCGATGTGATGTAAATAATAATTGGGTAGAACTTGCGTCTTTAGGTGATGGCACGAGATATATTATTTCTTATTTTACAGCTTTATATAATTCATCCAAGGGCTATTTATTCCTCGACGAAATCGAAAACGGTATCCACTACACAAACCTAGACAGACTATGGGAAATAATCCTAAAAATCTCAAAACAACAAAACATCCAAGTCTTCGCCACCACCCATTCAAAAGAGTGTATAGAGTCTTATGCTAGGGTGGCTGAGGAGTTGAAGGATGAAGAGATTACCATGACAGTGTTAGCTAGAAATCCAAAAAATGAAATAAAAGCACTGGTCTATGATGATAAAATGTTTTATAGTGAATTAGAACAAAACCATGAGGTTCGTGGATGGTAAGAGTTATTTGTGAAGGGAAAGCAGATGTTAAGCAGATTAAATCTATTTTAACATTTTTAAAGATTGATTTTAAAGAGCATCATTTTATATTTACGAATGGGAAAAGTTTTTTAGTAGATAGCACTACTCCTACATACAAAACACTTTTAGAACATATATCAAATGGATTTGTCCAAAAAATTCTTTTTGTAGTAGATGTTGATAATGTAGAAAATGACCAATCTTTATGTGGTATGGAAAATACTATATCAAAAATAGAAGCTCTACAAGAAGCTTTAAAGATAAAATCTATGAGTGACTATTATTTAGCTTGTGACCCTCAGACTCAGACAGGTTATTTTGAATCTTTATTACTCTCAACAGTGGATAAAAAAGTCATTCAATGTTATGAAAACTTTAGAGAATGTTCAGCATTAAATTCAAAAGCTCTAGATAAAAATATTTTAACCGAACTCCATAATTTGACCAAACCTGAAAAACCTTATGACTTTGAACATGAAAACTTCAACGAACTAAAAGAAAAACTAAAAAAAACTATTCAAGGAAGAAGATAAATGACAATACTACCAGCCATAGACCTAAAAGATGGAAAAGCCGTGAGATTAAGTAAAGGACTCATGGAGTCTGCGAAGATATATAGTGATGAGCCGTGGCAAGTGGCTAAACGCTTTGAAGAGTTGGGGAGTGAGTGGGTTCACTTGGTTGACCTCAATGGTGCATTTGCAGGGAAGCCAGAGAATTTGGAGCAGATTAAAAAGATTCGCCAAAATTGTAACCTAAAGCTTGAACTTGGTGGGGGTATTCGTGATGAAGAGACCATTAAGATGTATTTGGAACTTGGGATTGATAGACTTATTTTAGGCTCTATTGCTGTTAAAAATCCAGAGTTTGTTAAAGAGATGGCAAAGAAGTACCCTATTGTGGTAGGGATTGATGCCATTGATGGCATGGTTGCTGTTGAGGGTTGGGCAGAGACTTCAGACATGAAAGCTACTGATTTAGCAAAAGCATTTGCCGATTGTGGCGTGGAGGCGATTATCTGTACCGATGTCGGGCGTGATGGTATGATGACAGGGGTTAATTTGGAGTTTACCAAAGCAATTCAAGAGGCTTGTGGGCTAGAGACCATCGCAAGTGGTGGACTAAAAGATATGACCGATATTCATGGCTTAATAGAAGCTGGAATAGATGGCACAATAGTGGGTAAAGCCTTTTATGAGGGAACTTTAGATTTAGAAGAGGCTTTTTTAAGAGCTAAAGAGTCTTGAGCTCAAAGCTTAAGGCATAAAGTAGAAAGCTTTTAATCTCTAAAAGATGTCATTATCGGGCTTGACCCGATAATCTATAATTAAGTCATACCCCAATTAAATTGGAGTATGACTTAAATCCAAAAAAGCATTAGGCTTTCTACTTTTAGTATTAAGATCTAACAAAAGGAATAATAATTGAAAGATAGTTATATAGAATTAACAGTAAAAGTAGATGACTCACTAGTGGACTTAGTGGCAGATTTTATTGCTAATATTAGTGGAGATGCGGTAGAGTATGGTAAGGGTTGTGTGATTTTAAGAAGTTCAGAAGATACAGCAGATATTGAAGAGAAGTTGAATGCTTTAGATATAGATTTAGAGATTATTAAAGAGAAAAAAGAGAATATAGACTGGATAAAGCAGTATCAAGACTCGGTAGCACCTATTGAGGCAGGAGAGTTTTATATTCATCCATCGTGGCATGAAGCTAAAGAGGGTAAAACTAATATTTTAATAAACCCAGCCCTCGCATTTGGTTCTGGGCATCATGCTACCACCTATAGCTGTTTAATGGCAGTAAGCAAATATGTAAAGAGTAGCAACGATGTTCTTGATGTTGGTTGCGGTAGTGGAATTTTGGCTTTAGCCTCTAGTTTTAAAGGTGCTAATGTTGATCTGTGTGATACAGATGAACTAGCAGTTGATAGCTCTAAAGATAACTTTACATTAAATAATCAAAATTACAACAATATTTGGGTTGGTTCTGCTAATAAGAGTGATAAAAAATATAATATTGTTATTGCAAATATTATTGCAGATGTTCTTAAAGCTATCAATTTAGAGCTAAAAAATAGAGTAAAAGATAAAGGTATCTTAATACTTTCAGGAATTTTAGATAAAAAAGAGGATATTGTTAAAAATTCGTTCTCTAATTTAGAGTTATTAGATAGAATTGCAAAAGATGAATGGATAACATTGATATATAAAAAGGATAAAAATGGATAATAACCAAAATAATGATAATAAAAATAATTTTTTTAAAGACAACCCGCTCTTAGCATTTGCAATATTTTCGATTGTAATAATTGTAATATTTAAAGTAATAGTTGGTGACGGGAGTGGCATGAGTAATTTAACGCCATCTAATGGAAAAGGTGTTGTTAGTACTAAAAAAGTTAGCTACTCAGAGATAAAAACTTTAGTAAAAGATAATAAAATTGAACAGATGAAGATAACTCCATCTATAATAGAGGCTGTTGGTGGTAATACACGATACATTGCAGAGCAAATACCAAAAAGTGATCCATATTTTGTAAAGCTTTTAGATGAACATAATATTGAGTACTCTGGAGTAATGGGTGGAGGAATTGTAGCCGAACTTATTAGCTCAATTTTGCCAATATTAATATTCTTTGGTATTTGGATATTCCTTGCAAAGAAGATGAGTAAAGGTGTTGGTGGCGGAATACTTGGTGTAGGAAAGGCTGGTAAACTAATTAATAGTGAAAAACCAGATACTAAATTTGATGATGTAGCAGGTGTTGATGAAGCAAAAGATGAGGTTAAAGAGATTGTTGATTTCTTAAAGTATCCAGAGCGATATATCGAGCTTGGTGCTAAAATTCCTAAAGGTGTTTTACTTGTAGGACCTCCTGGAACTGGTAAGACACTTTTAGCAAAAGCAGTTGCTGGAGAGGCTAGTGTGCCATTTTTCTCTGTGAGTGGTAGTAGTTTTATAGAGATGTTTGTTGGTGTTGGTGCAAGTAGAGTTAGAGATCTTTTTGAACAAGCTAAAAAAGAGGCTCCATCTATTATCTTTATTGATGAGATAGATGCAATTGGTAAGAGTAGAACAAGTGGCGGACCAATGGGTGGTAACGATGAGAGAGAGCAGACACTTAATCAGTTATTAGCAGAGATGGATGGTTTTGGAACAAATACACCAGTAATTGTTTTAGCCGCTACAAATAGACCAGAAGTGCTAGATGCTGCACTACTTAGAGCAGGTCGTTTTGATAGACAAGTGCTTGTAGATAAACCAGATTTTGAGGGAAGATTGCAGATACTTAAAATTCACTCTAAAGAAGTTAAACTATCAGAGAGAGTTGATTTATCAGAGATTGCAAAAGCAACAGCAGGACTTGCAGGGGCTGACTTGGCAAATATTATCAACGAAGCTGCACTTCTTGCAGGTCGTGCAGATAAAAAGCAGATTGAGCAAAATGATTTAATGGAAGCAATCGAGAGAGCATTTGTAGGATTAGAGAAGAAAAATAGAAAGATAAATGAGCTTGAGAAAAAAATTGTTAGTTACCATGAGAGTGGCCATGCACTAATGGCAGAGCTTACAAAAGGTGCTACAAGAGTTACAAAGGTATCTATTATTCCAAGAGGACTTGGAGCTTTGGGTTATACACTACACCTTCCAGATGAAGAGAATAGATTCTTAAAGCAAAAACATGAGCTAATGGCAGAGATAGATGTTCTTTTAGGTGGGCGTGCAGCAGAAGAGATTTTTGTAGGCGATATAAGCACAGGTGCAGGAAACGATTTACAAAGAGCAACTGATATCTTAAAAGATATGATTACAAAGTATGGTATGAGCGATGTTGCTGGGTTAATGGTACTAGAGCAAAATAGTGGTGGAGCATTCTTAGGTGGTGGTCAGACAATTAAAGATTACAGTGATAAGATGGCAGAGGCTATAGACAATAAGATAAAAAGTGTACTTGATGAGAGATACAACTTTGTCAAAGATACTCTAAAAGAGTATTCTGAAGCTATAGAAAATATGACAGCAGAACTACTTGATAAAGAGGTAATAGAGGGTAAAAAAGTTAGAGAGATTATTCAAGAGTTTGAAGATAGTAATGATAAAGAGAGTAGATTGGCTCATATTGTTACCGAAGATAAAAAAGAGTCTTAGTTAAATTTTAACTAAAATATCTATATAAAGTATAATTGCCAAAATTATTGGTAACTATACTCTGTTGCTTCTATTTAATGAACGATTATACTCAATAAATGATATAGATATTTTTCTTATCTAAAATGCCTATTAAAATATAAGTCTTAAATTTGAGTTATTTATAAAAGCCTATAAATAACTATAATATTATCTTAGCAACTCTTTTATATCCAAAATTGCTCTTTCTAATCCTGTAAAGATACTTCTAGCTATAATAGTTTGCCCTATATTTAACTCTTCAATACTCTCAATTTTTGCTATAAGTGGAGTGTTTTGGTAGTTTAAACCATGTCCAGCAGCTACTTTTAAGCCTAAAGAGTATGCAAGATTTGCAGCATCTTCTATACGAATTAACTCATCTTTTAACATCTGCTTAAGTGTAGCTCTTGGTAGGTTAAGCTCTTTAACTATATGGTTACTCTTGGGTAAGTTACTATATAGCATTGCCCAGATATTTGAGTAGCTACCAGTATGTAGCTCTATCCACTCTACTCCAAGTGCTTTAGCGTTTGATACAGCATCATTAGTTGGATCTATAAAAAGACTTACTTCTATTTCGTTCTCTTGTAGA
The DNA here is from genome assembly GCA_947311565.1 of uncultured Nitratifractor sp. Taxonomy (GTDB): domain Bacteria; phylum Campylobacterota; class Campylobacteria; order Campylobacterales; family Sulfurovaceae; genus JAADEQ01. The sequence goes on along the minus strand of CAMZLH010000046.1, from coordinate 23,859 downwards.
TTACTTATGGCATCTGTTAGTTTTTGGTTATTTAGTTCAATACTAAGACCACCTTCAGTTGTTACCTCTTGTCGTTTTTCTGGTACTAAGGTTGCTCGATGTGGTTGCATTTTAGATACAATTTCTATAATTGATGTCTCAATTGCACACTCTAAATTTATAGGTAAAATAGAGTGATTTATAATATCTTCTACATCTTTATCTTGAATATGTCGTCTATCTTCTCGTAGATGTATGGTTATTTGGTCTGCTTTTGCTCTTTCGCAGATACTAACTGCATCAATTAAGTTTGGATTATTTACTTCTCTTGCTTCTCTCAATACTGCAATATGGTCTATATTAATACCTAGTTTCATGGCTACTCTCTCTTTTTACATTACTTGTGGTAAAATTATACCAATTTTTTTAAGAAGGTAGTTAGCAATGAGCAAAAAAGAGGTAAAAAAAGTAGTTTTAGCCTACTCTGGTGGGCTTGATACAAGTGTTATATTAAAGTGGCTTCAAGAAGAGTATGGAGCAGAGGTTGTTACATTTACAGCAGATCTTGGTCAAGGAGAAGAGGTAGAACCAGCTAGAGTAAAAGCTATAGAACATGGTATAAAACCAGAAAATGTCTTTATTTTAGATATACAAGAGGAGTTTGTAAAAGACTATGTTTTCCCTATGTTTAGAGCAAATGCTATCTATGAGGGTGAGTATCTACTAGGAACTTCGATAGCAAGACCTTTAATTGCCAAAAAACAGATAGAAATTGCAAAGCAAGTTGGAGCTGATGCAGTTTCTCATGGTGCTACTGGTAAAGGAAATGATCAAGTTAGATTTGAAATTGGTTATTTAAGTCTTAATCCAGAAATAACTGTAATTGCACCATGGAGAGAGTGGGATCTAAATAGTCGTGAAACACTATTAGAGTATGCTAAAAAACATAATATAGAGATAGAAGCAAAGCATATGGATGAAAATGGAAATCCAAAAATAAGCCCATACTCTATGGATGCAAATTTACTTCATATATCTTACGAGGGATTACACCTTGAAGACCCAATGAATGAGCCAGAGGAGTCAATGTGGTTATGGACAAACTCTCCTGAGAAAGCTTCTGATAAGGCAGAGTATATAACAATAGCTTACGAAAATGGAGATCCAGTTAGTATAAATGATGAAAAGCTTAGCCCTGCAACAATTTTAAGAACTCTCAATGAGTATGGCAACAAGCATGGAATTGGAAGAGTAGATATTGTTGAAAATCGTTATGTTGGTATGAAAGCAAGAGGTTGCTACGAGACACCAGGTGGAACAATAATGCTAAAAGCACATAGAGCAATAGAGTCTATAACTTTAGATAGAGAAGAGGCACACTTAAAAGATGAGCTGATGCCAAGATATGCTAAGCTAATATATAATGGATACTGGTTCTCTCCAGAGCGAGAGATGCTACAAGCAGCTATTGATAAGACTCAAGAGAATGTAAATGGAGTTGTTAGATTAAAGCTATATAAAGGTAATGTAGAAGTAGTTGGAAGAGACTCTAAAAACTCACTATATGCACCTGCATACTCAACATTTGAAGAGGATGAAGTATATAACCAAAAAGATGCTGAAGGGTTTATTAAGCTAAATGCACTAAGATTTATTATAGAAGGTAATCAGCAGCCAAGTAGAAAAGATAAGTATATAACTGCAGAGGAACCAAAAGAAAAAGAAGTTAAAGAAGAGTCAAAAGGTTTTTTTAATAAAATGAAAGAGATATTTTTATAGATGACAATTTTAGAGATGCTAATAGACTATCATGTTATGTTGGTAGAGCTTTTTGTTGTTGCAATTGTATTAAACTTTATACCTCTTTGGATATTTGGGGCTAATCAAGCAAAAGCAATCAAGTGGACAAGAGTTGGATATTTTAGCTTTTGGGGTGCTTGGAGTATGGTATTTTTTGCAGGTTTAGCACCTTGGGCTACACAAAATTTTAAGTATGATTTAACTATATATATTATGCTATTTGCAATATTGCTTTTAGGTTTTTTAGATGGATATCGCTCTATTAACCTTACCAAACTATGGAAAAATGGCAAATTGGGTGTTGGTTTTAGCTCTAAAATATTAGCATTAGAACTTGTGATAATAGCTATTACAATAGTGCTTGCAATAAAGCTATAATGCAATTTCTATACGAGCCACAAGCTGGGCAAGAGCTTATATCTTTAAGTGGCGAGAGTTACAAATATATTTTTCGCGTACGACGCTTTAGAGTTGGTGATATTGTAGAGCTTAGAAATATGCAAGATAGTAAACTATATAGTTATAAAGTACTATCAGTAGATAAAAAAGATGCAACACTCTCTCTTGTTTACGAGGAAGAGAGAGTAGTTACACCAAAAAAAGATTTAACTATAGGTTGGTGTATAGTAGATCCAAAAACAGTAGAGAAGGCTCTTCCTACACTAAATGAGATGGGTATATCTAAAATAGTATTTATTAAATGTACATACTCTCAGGCAAATTTTAAAATAAATATAGATAGGCTTAAAAAAATAGCTCTAAGTTCGAGTGGACAGTGTGGAAGAAGCTCATTAATAGAGTTCGATTTTAGCCAATCATTAGAAAATTTTCTATTAGATTATAAAGATGCATACCTACTAAACTTTTCATCTAACAATATAGAGTCTAAAGTAGAAAGTATAGATACAATTGTTATCGGATGCGAAGGTGGATTAAGTAAAGAGGAGGTAGCTATGTTTGATAGTCAAAAAGTAGTAGGCTTTAATACACCATTGATTTTAAAGAGCGAGAGTGCAGTTGTAGGAGTAGTAAGTAAGATACTGCTATAGTTAAATTTTATATTTAACTATCTATTATGCTGTTCTAAGGTGTTGAGTAAAATAGGTCTGTTTAGATAACATAGAAGCCTTATATATAAGCAAATCTTTTAAGTTAGGCTTCTTAAATAAGTTATCAAAGTAAACTTGAAACTCTTTACTATTTCCATAATCTAAAGATGGATTTTGTTTATAATAATCCCATATAGCATCATCTACTAATAGAGTTTTAAGATGTGAAAAAAAGGAAATAGGAACACTTTTTAATCCTTTTTTTGCATACATATCTATTAAAGCAAGAGTTAATTTTTTTACAATATCTTTATCTATAAAATATAAAATTGATACTGCTATATCTATTATCTCACTATTTTCTGGTGTCCATGTAAATCTTTCGAATCTACCTGGTCTTGTAAGTGGTTCGTATAATTTTGTAAAGTCATTACCAGTTATTATAATAGGTATTCTAGAAGTCGAGTGTCCACCAACGCTGTATGGGTTATCTGCCATACTCATTAATTCACCAAAAATAAACTGTCTATTTACAGTATATTGAACATTACTACCCCAATCTCCAATAAATACATCTAAATCATCAAATACAAGAGCTACACCTTTAGTAGTTCTTGTTTGTAGCTTGTAGTTAGCATTGATATACTTTTCACGAATTAATTCTGCAGGCTCTCCAGCATTTCTATTCTCTAATTCGCTTCCTGTAATAGTTATTGCAGTATATCCAAGCTTTTGTAGTACCTTTTGGCACTGAAATGTCTTACCTGTCCCTGGCAGCCCATCTATGCCTAAAATTAGTGGTGGATTAATATTATTACCATCAGCTAACTTATTTTTTAATAGATGCAGAGTTACTGCTTTTTCAAACCGCTCTGGTATATATATTAGCTCTTTATTATGTTCCATAATTTACCCTTAATCTCTAATAAAATTAATTAGATAGTGCCATATAATAGTACTATCTAAGTTAATATCTACTTAAATTGGATATAAAATTACTAATATATTTCTTGGATTAATATATAAATAAATATATAATTTATAGAGAGTTATCTTTTATTAAATATCCTCTTGATTTATTTAGAGCTAGCAGCTAAAGTCAATTTAATAAAATCTAATGCAGAGTAGAAAAAATCTTCAAAATATATGCTTAAGAGGAGGGTTTAAGAGTTATTTCAATATAAAATAAAAGATTATGCTTTGATTTAGTATAAAAATAGTCTATATTAAACTCCATATTTTGGTAATTTTATTCTAAAATATGGGTTAAACTATATATTGTCAAAAGATAAAAAGAAAAAAGCAGAAACAAGAGAGGCGTAGCTTTCGTAAAGTTAATGAAAATTTAGATAAAATTAGCTAAAAATTTTGGAGCAGTTAATGAACGAAGCTAAATTTATTTGGATGGATGGCAAGATGGTGCCTTGGGGTGAGGCTAAGGTGCATGTTCTTACCCATACTTTGCATTATGGTAATGCAGTTTTTGAAGGGACTAGGGCTTATCAGACAAAAGATGGTTTAGCTATTTTTAGGCTTGAAGATCACTGTAAAAGGCTCTATAACTCCACTAAAATTGTAGCAATTGACCCAAATATTGATTATGAAACAATGAAACAAGCACATATTGATATTTTGAAGGTAAATGACTTTAAAGAGAATGTTTATTTAAGACCTTTAATATATTTAGGGTATGGTGTAATGGGTATATTCCATAAACAAGCTCCTGTAAATAGCCTTATTGCAGCTTGGGAGTGGGGTGCATATCTTGGTGAAGAGGGGTTAGAAAATGGTATTAAGTGTTGTGTTTCATCTATTACTCGCAACCCTAATCGTTCTACTTTTGGCAAGGCTAAGGCGGCGGCAAATTATCTAAATTCTCAAATGGCAAAGTTTGAGGCAGTAGAAAATGGCTTTGATGAAGCACTAATGCTAGATGAGAATGGATTTATTGCAGAGGGAACTGGTGAATGTATTTTTATTGTTAGAGATGGTAAGTTAATTAGTCCACCAAATGATAACTCTTTAGAGTCTATTACACAATCTACCGTGCTAGAGATAGCAAGAGATATGGGTATAGAGATAGAGCGAAGAAACATTACAAGAGATGAAATATATATTTGTGACGAGTGCTTTTTAACAGGCACAGCTGCAGAGGTTACACCAGTAAATAGCTTAGATCACAGAGTAATTGGAAACGGTAAAAGAGGTGAAGTTACAAAAAAACTTCAAGAGGCATATTTTGATGTTGTATTTGGCAGAGATGAAAAGTATAAACACTATTTAACATATATATAAGGATTACAAATGCCAGCAGACATGAATGATTATTTTAAAAAGAGGAAGCCAAGTAACAATAGTAGTGGTGGAAATAGTGGAGGTGGAAGTAACTTCCAAAGCCCTTTAGGTGGAAATGGTGGAGGTAAATTTGTATCTTCTCTTATTGTTTTAGCAGTTATTGCAGTTGCTTTTATGATGTTTAAACCATTTACAATTATCAACTCTGGAATGGTTGGTATTAAAGTTAAAACAGGTAAGTTTGACGAAAAACCACTAAGCCCTGGTCTTCACTTTTTTATACCAGTATTTGAGAAGATACTACCTGTAAATGTTCGCGTTAGAATGATTACATATAGCAATAGCGAACACAATATAAACTCTAACTACTCAAAATATGAGGGTGGATTAAAGAGAAACCCAGCAATTACAGTAATGGATAGCCGTGGTTTAGATGTAAATATAGATTTAGCAGTTCAATACCACCTAAGCGCCGAAAGTGCACCAACAACTATTGCAACATGGGGTAATGCTTGGGAAGATAAAATTATAAATACAAAGGTTCGTGAGATTGTTCGTGATGTTATTGGCTCTTATGCAGCAGAGCAGTTACCACAAAAGAGACAAGAGATTGCAAAGCAAGTTCAACAAGAGCTTAGAAAAAGAGTAAATGCAGTTTCTGGAAAACCTGTAGAGCTTGACTCTGTAGAGCTTAGACAAATAGTTTTACCAACAAAAATTAAAGCAAAAATAGAAGAGCTACAAGCAGAGAAGCAAAATGTAATGATTGCAGAGCAGCAAAAAGAGAGAGCAAAAAGAGAAGCAGAGAGAAAAGCAGAAATTGCAAGAGGAGAGGCAGAGAAAAACAGAATTGAAGCACAAGGTGTTGCAGATAAAATTAGAATCGAAGCTGACTCACAAGCAAAAGCAAATGAATTAATTGCAAAATCTTTAGATTTAAACCTTCTACAACTTAAACAGATTCAAGTTCAAGGTAAGTTTAACGATGCTCTAAAAGTAAATACCGATGCTAAAATATTCTTAACACCTGGAGGTTCAGTACCAAACATCTGGGTAGATGCAAAAGATAAGCAAAAGGTTACAACAACAAATGGACAATAAGATAGATTGGAGTAAAACACCACTACTACCAGCCATCGCTCAAGATGCAACTAGTGGCGATGTTCTAATGTTAGCATATATGAACCAAGAGGCGTTAGAGCTTACACTACAAAGTGGCTTTGCCCACTACTTTAGTCGAAGCCGCCAACGCATCTGGAAAAAGGGCGAAAGCTCTGGACACACGCAAGAGATTACAGATATACTTATAGACTGCGACAACGATACTATTTTACTAAAAATAAACCAAGAAGGCGTTGCATGCCACACAGGTGCAAAAAGTTGCTTCTTTAGATCTATTAAAGATAACAGAAGAGTTTTAGAACAAGAGATAGATACAGAAAAAGTTTACTCTGTAATAGATACACTATACCACACAATCTTAGAGCGAAAAAGCGACAATAGCCAAAAAAGCTGGACAAAAAAGCTACTAAATAACAAAGAACTACTACTTAGTAAAATAGAAGAAGAAGCAAAAGAGCTATGCATGGCAATAAACGAAGAGAGCGACAACCAAGTAATATACGAAGCAGCCGATTTACTATACCACTCTCTAGTAGGCTTAGGCTTAAGAGATATATCACCAGATAGAGTAAAACAAGAACTAACAAGACGCTTTGGTGTTAGTGGTATTGAAGAGAAAGAGAGTAGATAGTTTTAAGTAAAGATATCAATTTTTGATGTAGTTATTTTGTTTACAATTAAGGCAGATTTTTAAGCCATAGTATTATCTAAGGCTTAAAATATAATTTAGAGTATAGACAAAAGCACAAGACCTACAGGGAAGAGTAAGATAGGTCAATCTGTAAGTAAAAAATATTTGAATCAACTAGCTACACTTACAATTTTTTTTACTTAAATATTACCTTCTCTATTTTAACATTTACCAGATAGTAAATAGTCTGTAGCACTTGTAACATATGGATTATTTTTATTAGTTCTACTATAAGCAATATAGAAAGTTCTTTCCATTTTAATGCCATTAATTCTTGTTTGGTATAGACTCTTAGTTGCCACTTCTTGAGAAATTGCATATTTAGAAATAATAGAGACTACTGGTCTTTCTAGGTTTTGTTTACTTCTTATAACTGTATTTAATAGTGCTGTAGAGCTATTAACTTCTGATATTGTATTAAAATCTTTACAGTTAATATTTAGAGATTCAAACTTCTCTTGTATAACTTTTCTTGTGTGGCTGCCTGGTTCTCTGCATACCCAGTCAAAATTATATAGATCTTCTACATTTACAACTCTAGGAAGTGGAGAGTTACTAAAGAGTACTAATTCATCATCTAACCAGTTTCTATATACTAGCTCTTCGTCGTAAATTGGTGCTTCTATTAACCCTAAGTCTATTGATCTACCTTTGATTTTATCTACAATAACTTTAGTTACCTCTATTGTTAGGTTTATATCATTCCCTATATTCTCTTTAATACCTAACATACAATCACCTGGTACTATGTAGTTTCCAATAGTAAAAGATGCACCAAGGTTGAAAGTGATATCTTTATTGATAATTTTTAGTATTTTATTCTCTGCTGCATATACTGAACTCTCTAGCTCTACGGCTATTTTATATAGCTCTTCGCCTGTTCCTGTAAGCTTTATTCCACTCTTTTTCCTCTCTATTAATTTTGTATCTAGATACTTCTCTAGATACTTTATTTGTTGAGTTACTGCCGGTTGGGACACCCCAAGTTTTGCAGATGCTTTAGAAAAGCCTCTCTCCCTTACTACAATTAGAAATGTCTCTAATTTTGAAAAATCTTTTAACAAACCATCCCCTTTTATAACTAAATGTTATTATTTATTTACGATATAGTAGCATAAATTATACTAATAATAACTGATAATATCAGATAGATTATAAAAATAATTGATTTTATCTATAACATAGCCTCTAAAGAGAGTAATTACCTAGTATGGTAATAATGATATTTTAACAAAATAGAATGTATAATATTTATAAAAAAAGAGTACTTATGTTAGATGAGTTAAATAGCCAGCAAAGAGAGGCTGCTACGCATATTGATGGTCCACTTTTAATATTAGCAGGTGCTGGTAGTGGAAAGACCAAGACATTAACTACAAGATTAGCTTATCTCATTGGAGAGGTAGGTATAGACCCAATAAACACTTTAACGCTTACCTTTACCAATAAAGCTGCAAGTGAGATGAGATATAGAGCACTAAAACTAATTGATAGTTCGGCAAATACTATGCCTCTTCTTTGTACATTCCATAAATTTGGTTTGCTTTTTTTAAAGATGCATATAGAGAGGCTTGGTAGAAAGAGTACATTTAATATAATAGATAGTGATGATCAAAAAAGAATGGTTAAAGCTATAATGAAAGATTTAAAAATTGATCTACAAGTATCTTTTTTAACCAGTGAAATATCAAAATATAAGAATATACTTTTAGAGCCACAAAAGGCATTAGAGAATGCTGAACTAACAGATTATAAACAAGCTGCAAAAGTTTATATAGAGTACCAAAATAGACTATTAGAGAATAACTTAGTAGACTTTGATGATCTATTATCACTTACTTATAGAATATTAAAAGAGAATGATAATTTAAGGTTAGATACTAGTAAAAGGTATCAATATATTATGGTAGATGAGTATCAAGATACAAATGAGTTACAGTATCAGTTACTTAAACTGCTTGCAAGTGAACATAATAATATATGTGTTGTTGGAGATGATGACCAGAGTATATATGGCTGGCGTGGAGCTAATATTAAAAATATTTTAGAGTTTCATAACCACTTTGAGGGCGCTAAAGTAGTTAAGTTAGAGGTAAACTATAGATCTACCCAACAGATATTAGATGCTGCAAATACTTTAATAGAGCATAATAGTAAAAGACTTGGTAAAAACTTGGTTAGTCATATAGGCGATGGTGAGTCTGTGCATTTACAGCACTCTTTAGATGAAGTTTATGAAGCTAATACAATTGCTAAAGAGATTAAAGAGCTAATAGTAACAGGTGTTGATGCAAATAATATAGCTGTACTTTATAGAATAAATGCTCTATCTAGGTCGCTAGAAGAGGGCTTTACTAAAGCATCTTTAGCATTTAAGATGATAGGTGGCATAAGGTTTTATGAGAGAGCAGAGATTAAAGATATTATAAGCTACTTAAGAGTAATTAGCAATAGTAGTGATGACTTCTCATTACTTAGAGTAATAAATAAGCCAAAAAGAGGTTTAGGACCAACCTCAGTAGAGAAGATAAGAGCTTTTGCAGAATCTAAAAATAGCTCTATATTTAGTGCATTATATGAGGCTAGCGAAGATGAGCTATCATCTATAGTAAGTAAAAAGTCGGTAAAGAGTGTAAAAGATCTTGTAGAGAATATAACTTTACTGCAATCAGATAAGGATAATTTAGGAGAACTTATAACCCTTTTTGACTCTATAATTGGATTAAGAGAGTACTATAATGCTATGGCTGATGGGTTTGATAGAGTACTAAATATAGATGAATTTTATGGTTATTTTAGAGATGCAATAGTAAAAGATGAAGAGCTAACACTTGAACAATTTTTAGCAGATATAACTCTACAAAGTGACCAAGATCAAGTAGATAGTAGTGCTGTTAATATTATGAGTGTACATGCATCTAAGGGGTTAGAGTTTGAGTATCTTTATGTAATTGGTATGGAAGAGGAGTTTTTTCCAATGATTACAGAGACTACAGATATGGAAGAGGAGCGCCGTTTAGCTTATGTAGCATTAACAAGAGCCAAAAAGAGATTAACACTTTGCCATATAGATAGCAGATTTTATAGGGGTAAGAGAAAAACAGTTCAAAAAAGTCGCTTTTTAGGAGAGGCTAATTTAATAAAAAATACAAGTTTAAAGTTAAGTAAAAAAGCCGACTATAAAAAAGGTGACTTAGTAAAACATAAGATATTTGGAATAGGTAGAGTTCAAGAGGTAACAAGAAGTGGAAAAGAGTATAAACTAAAGATAAATTTTGGTGGAAATAAAAAAGAGATATTAAGTTCATTTATAGAGCCAATTTCATGAATAGGCTATTTGTTGTTAATAAGCCTATATTTATATCTTCAAACAACTATATGTATTATGTAAAAAGAAAATATGGAACTAAAAAAGTAGGCTTCTCTGGAACACTAGATCCATTTGCAACAGGTTGTTTAATTGTTGCAACGGGTACTTTTACTAAGTTATTTCAGTATTTAAAAAAGTCTCCTAAGAGCTATATCGCTACAGTATGGCTTGGTGTAGAGTCGGACTCTTTAGATATAGAGAATGTAACTAATGTTGGTGATTGTAAAGTATTAGATATAGATAGCATTAAAGAGGTGTTAGAGAGTTTAAAAGGCACTTTAGAGTATCTTCCACCAAAATACTCTGCAAAAAAAATTAATGGTAAGAGAGCTTATGAGTTAGCTAGAGAGAGTATAGATATCGAGTTAAAAAAGATTAAATCAGATATCTATAGCGTTGAGTTACTAAACTATAAACATCCATTTATTACATTTAAAATAGAGGTTAGTGAAGGAGCTTACATACGCTCTATTGCTCAAATTGTTGCAAGTAAGCTTGGTGTTAAGGCTACACTTAGCGCATTGAGTCGCGTAAATGAGGGAGAGTTTAAATTTAAAAATGAGAAGCCTTTAAATCCATATAGATATTTAAAAATTAAGAGTAACTATTTTTTAGATAATGAAGAGATTTTAGAGTTAGGTCAGAAGTTAAATATTAATCAGTTTAAGATACAAGAAGATGGCATATACTTGGTACAAAGCAGTAATTTTTACTCTATTATAGAGATTAGTAATGATAAGATAAGTTATAAATTGAATAGGCTACCAAAGGAGTATAATTGATAGAAAAATCTTACGCAAAGGTAAATATTTTTTTGAAAATAACTGGCACAAAAGTCTATGAGGGTAGGGTGTTACATACTTTTAACTCTCGTTTTATGGTGGTAGAAAATTTATATGACACAATAGAGTTTAAACCAAAAAATTGTGATAGTTTTACAATAGAGGGTGTTAAGGGTGTTGATTTAAAAGATAATATTATCTTTAAAGCCTATAAAGTATTAAATGAGTATGTAGGAGATTTAGATATATTAAATTTTTTCTATAACCATAAAGTTGTAGTTAAAAAAAATATCCCTTTTGGTGCGGGATTAGGTGGAGGTAGCTCTAATGCTGCTACATTTATGAAGATGGTACATAAAGTATGTAATCTTAAAATATCTATAGATGAGTTAGCTAATCTTGGTGCAAAAGTTGGTGCAGATGTTCCATTTTTTATATATAACTATAGTAGTGCTAATGTGAGTGGATTTGGAGAGATTATAGAGAACTTTAATGAAGAGCCTTTAAATTTAGAGATTTATACTCCACAAATTAACTCTAATACAGCTTTAGTTTATAGTAGTTTTAGAGATAATTTTTTAAAAGAAGCAACACCAAATAGTGGAGCTTCACTTATGTTAAATAACTCTTACGATATACTTATGAAAAAAATAGAATCAGAGAGTTTAAATGATCTATATAAAGCAGCACTTTTAATATACCCAGAACTTAAAAATTATCAAAAAGATGGTTGGTTTTTTAGTGGAAGTGGAAGTAGCTTTTTTAGGATAAAGGAATAGTTATGGCAATTAATCTAATTGCACAAAATAAGAAAGCAAGACATGAGTATGAGATACTAGAGAGTTTCGAAGCTGGTATTGTTTTACAAGGGAGTGAAGTAAAGGCACTAAGAGCAAAAAGAGCAAATTTAAATGATGCTTTTTGTCGTTTTATAAAGGGCGAATTATACTTAATGAATGCACATATATCGCACTTAGATACAACAAATAGACACTTTACAAAAGATGAGAGATCACCAAGAAAATTACTTTTACATAAAAAACAGCTAGAGAAATTATTTGGTAAAATGAGTAGAGATGGATTAACAATAGTACCATTAAAGGTCTACTTTAATGAACAAAATCTAGTAAAAGTGCATATCTCTTTGGCTAAAGGTAAAAAGTTACATGACAAAAGAGAGACACTTAAGAAAAGAACATTAGATAGAGAAGCAGCTGCAGCTATTAAAAATAGAAACTACTAAGAGTATATTCTAAACTAAATGAGCTTGCTTAAATAAGGTATAAAGATTTATCTTTACACCTCTACTACCTCACTAATTTGCTAAGGCGAGCCCTTCCGAATCTGTCTTAATTATGAATAAAATTACTATATCACAAATTGATCTATCTATTTTGTGTGGTTATAGCTTTACTCACCGAAGCTAAATTTTAAACCACCACTAATTGATGTCCCTTTTCTTTGTTGCTCAGCATAAGTATATTTTGCTTCTCCAACTAAAGATATGTCATCTCTTAATGAGTACTCTGCACCAACTGCACCATTTGCATAAAAATCTACAGAGCTATATCCATTTTGTGCATTACTTAAGTGCTCTAATCCACCTCCAAGTAAAAAGTATGGCGTAATTTCGCTATCACTACTTATGTACCAAAGTAGATTTGGTCCAAACTTAATACTTGAGGTTAGATCATTACTACCTTTGTATGGAATGTCTGGAGTATAATCTAAAGCAAGCTGAAAAGCCCCTAATCCATAGTTAGAGACTCCAAAATCATTTTGAGTAAATCTAAAACTATAGCTTTTACTGTTATCTATTTTGCTATCTTGAGAGTATATAGAGTATCCACCTAGCATACTAACAGAGCTAGGATAGAGTGTTGGGTCAGCTGCAAAAAGAGCGCTAGTAGTTAAAGTTACAGCTATTATAGAAGATAAGTAAAACTTTTTCATTATTAATCCTTTACTATTTTTCTATAGTATATCAAAGAAAAGTTTAATTAATACTAAAAAATATAATTAATATTAAAATTACGATTTTTTCACGACATTTATCCAATAATCTATATGTTTTAACTCTCTAAAAAGAGTAGTTTTTCTATCATGACCCGGAAGTACTATCTTATCTGTTTTTGTAAATTTTTTTACACTATTAAGACTATTTAACATATCTTGTTTATTAGAGTATTTAAAGTCCCATCTACCAATAGAACCATTAAACAAGAAATCACCACTAAACCATGTATCTTTAAACTCTATTACAGAGCATCCAGGAGTATGACCTGGAAAGTGAAGAAAAGTAAACTCAAAAGTATCTATTTTTACTTTTCTATTTGGCTCTATTTTGTAGTCTGCTTTAGATTTTGGTACGTTATAACCAAATGGGTCTTTCTCTAGCATAAAGGCATCATCTTTTGGGCAGTATATTGGTATATTATACTTTTTAGAAACTTCTGCATTACTCCAGACATGGTCAAAGTGCCCATGTGTATTTAGTATAGCTATTGGATTTTTTACATTTTTAGATATCCACTCTGTTGCATCTACTCCTGGGTCTATAATAATATCTGCACTCTTACTACTTAATATATAACAGTTGGTTTGATAGACTCCCATTGGCTTAACTTTTATCTGCATAGGTTATAATACTCCTTATGAACTTTTATCTAGAATTAGAAAAAGCACTATTTAGTGCAGATATTAACACAAAAGAGCTTATAGTAGATAGAGCAATAGAGTATTGCCAAGATTTTAGTGTTACTTTTAAAGAGCATACACCTATAATTCCAACAAAACCATCATATAGTAAAATTTGTAAAATAGTAGAGCCAAAAGAGTTACCAAAAAGGGGCGATTTTTCTCGCTTAAAGGGTCAGATAGCACTTGTTCATTCGATTGCTCATATAGAGTTTAGTGCTATAGATTTAGCAATTGATGCTGCATATAGGTTTACTAATATGCCAAGAGAGTATAAGTTAGATTGGTTAATAGTTGCACAAGATGAGATTAGACACTTTAAAATGTTAAAAAGATTACTAGAGAAGTTAGGTAGTTTTTATGGAGACTTGCCAGTACATAAAGGTCTATTTGATGCATCTATCAATAGTAAAGATAGTGTATTGGATAGGATGGCAGTAATTCCAAGATATTTTGAAGCGAGTGGTTTAGATGTAAATCCTAAGTTAATAAATAGATTAAAAAGTTTTAAAAAGAGTGAGATTACACTAGAGTTAATAGAGGCTTTAGGTATAATTTATCAAGAAGAGATAGATCATGTATATAAAGGTGATAAGTGGTTTAAATATCTTTGCAATATAGAAGGAAGTGACTATAGAGTTAGATATTTGGATATACTTGAAAGATATAATTTAAGAGGGAGAGCCTCTCAATTTGATATAGAGGGTAGAAAGAAGGCAGGCTTTAGCTGCGAAGAGCTAATAGAATTAGGCGCTAAAGAGTGTAAATAAAGGAGTTTTATTGTATAAAGTACCATTTTATAAGCCAACATATTTTAAAAATTTAGATAATATTAGTGGGGTAAATCATAGTGATATCTCTAGTGCACCTTTAAATTTAGAAGAGAAATTTAAAGTAATTACAGATAGAGAGTTTGCTTTGAGTGTTAATAATCCATCTAGTGCCATACATCTTGCACTTTGTGCATTAGATTTAAAAAGAGGTGATAAAATCATCTGTCCTGTTAACTCATATGTAGATATTCCAGAGGCAATTAGACATTTCGACAGTGAGCCTATTTTTACAGATATAGAGCCAAAGAGTTACCATATGAGTATAGACTCTTTAAAAGATGTAATTACCAAAAATAGAAGTAAAAAATTAAAAGCTATTATTATCTCTCATTTTAGTGGGTTTAGAGAGAATTTAGTAGATATTGTAAAGATAGCAAAAGAGAACAATTTAGTTATAATAGAAGATTATACAAGTGCTTCAGTATCTGAAAGAAGAGTAGAAGTACAAGGAGATATTGCAATATTCTCTTTAAACTATAAACTAGATAATACCCTTAAGGGTGCAATAATAACCTTTAATAAAGAGGATATATATAGTAGAGCAAAGCTTGTAAGAGAGCATGGCTTAATAGATACAAATAAAGATGTAAGTTATATATATGATATTGTAGATATAGGATGTGACTACCGTTTAGATGACTTAAGTGCCTATTTGTTAAGTTGGTTACTAGAGAGAAGAGAAGAGTTAGTTGCAAAGAGAATATCTGTAGCACAAGAGTACTTTATTAAGCTAAAAAATATAGATCATATTAGTTTACCTATAGAGTCTAAAGAACATCAATATAGCTATTTTATAGTAGAGGTATCTAAAAATAGAGATGCCTTTGCAAGAGAGCTTAAAGAGAGGGGTGTAGAGGTGGGTTTACACTATATACCATTAAACTTTACTACATACTATAAAGAGAAGTATGGACTAAAAATTTTTAGTTTTCCAAATGCACTAAAGGCTTATCAAAAAGTTATGTCTATTCCTTGTAACTCAAAGATGACAAAAGAGGATATAAAGTATGTAACAAATGCTATTAAAGAGGTGGCTAGTAAACATATATGATAGAGTTTTTTGAAAGAGTTTACTATAATCCAAACTGGTACCATAGGTTAATATCTTATACTCTTCTTCCACTATCTTTTATTTATGGTGGGGTAAATTTTCTTAAAACTAAAATACAAAGAGCCGAAAATTATGGAGTTAAAATTATTAGTATTGGAAATATTTTAGTAGGTGGAAGTGGTAAAACTCCATTTGCAATAGAGGTAATTAACCACTTTTATAGAAAATATAACGCTAATATTACATATATATCAAGAGGATATGGAAGAGGTAGTAAAGGTCTAGTGTGGGTAAAAAGAGACTCTATAATATTAACAGATGTAGTAAGAAGTGGCGATGAAGCTATGCTTGTTTCTAAAAGTTGTAATTGTAATGTAATAGTTAGCGAAGATAGAAAAAAAGCTATACTTGAAGCAAAAAGAGATGGAGCAAACTTAATAATATTAGATGATGCATTTAGCAAAGTAGGAATTGAAAAGTTTGATATTATATTAGAACCAGAAGAGTATAAAAATAGTTTAACTCTACCATCTGGACCGTTAAGAGAGTTTAGATATGCAAAAAAAAGAGCTCATTTAGTATTAAAAGAAGGTATCGATTTTAAAAGAGTAGTTACTATAAAAAATAGAACAGATTATATGCTTCTAGTAACAGCAATTGCTAACCCAAGTAGATTAGATATAAATTTACCAAAAAATTTACTTGGAAAATATATATTAAAAGATCACTCATATTTTAATAAAGATAAAATAATTGAAAAAATGGAGGCTTTTGCTGCTAAATCTATCTTAGTTACACAAAAAGATTTGGTAAAATTAGATAATTTTAATTTGCCAATATCTCTTATGGAGTTAAGGTTAGATATTAATAAAAGTATATTTAGTAAATTAGAGGAGTATTATGAAACAGAAGATTGAGACAGTTAAGACACTTTTAGATGCAGTACCATACATTAATAAATTTAAAGATGATATTATTGTAGTAAAATATGGCGGTTCTGCTCAAACGAGCGAAGAGTTAAAGGCTAAGTTTGCAGAAGATATTGCATTACTTAGAGTAGTTGGTATGAAACCAGTTGTTGTTCATGGTGGCGGTAAAAGTATTACCGATATGCTAAGTGCATTAAATATAGATACACATTTTATAGATGGGCAAAGAGTTACAACTAAAGAGGTTATGAAGATTGCAGAGATGGTATTAAGTGGAGAGGTAAATAAAGATATAGTATCTATGCTTAATACACAAGGCGCAAAAGCTATAGGTATTTCAGGAAAAGATGGAAACTTTATTAGTGCTATTCCAAAAGATATAGAGAAGTTTGGCTATACAGGAGTAATATCTGATACTAATCCAGATATAGTTTATAATATTTTAGATAATGGCTTTACCCCTGTAATTGCACCAATTGCTAGTGGTAGTACTTTGGGGCATCCAGGTTTTAATATTAACGCCGACTTAGCAGCTAGTAAAATTGCTGTTGCTCTAAAGGCTAGAAAAGTTCTATTTTTAACAGATACGCAAGGTGTACTAAATAAAGATATGAATTTAATTAAGACTTTAACTATCTCAAAAGTAGAAGAGTTAAAGAGAGATAGCACAATACATGGAGGGATGGTTCCAAAAGTAGATGCTTGTATAGAAGCACTTAGAGGTGGAGTAAAGAAGGCTCATATAATAGATGGAAGATTAGAACACTCTTTACTTTTAGAGATTTTAACAAGTAGTGGAATAGGTACTTGTATAGAGTTATAGTTTTTTGCTATAATTATGCGCAAATTTTAAATTTTTAGGAAATGATAATGAGTTTTATAGAGACAAGAGGTAACGATGGAGTTAAAGAGAGTGAAGTTACATTCTCGCAAGCAATACTTAGCCCACTTGCTAGTTATGGTGGATTATATGTTCCAAAAGAGTTACCAGTTTTAGGATTAGAGTTTTTAGAGAAACATATAAACTCTAGCTATAAAGAGTTAGCAAAAGATACACTAAAAGCTTTTAAAATAGATATAGAAGATTCACTTTTAGATGAAGCTTTAAGTAGATACGATGAGTTTGATGACTCTTCAAACCCTGTACCAGTAGTAAAACTAAATGAAAATCTATATGTAAGCGAACTCTACCATGGACCAACTCGTGCCTTTAAAGATATGGCACTCCAGCCATTTGGTACTATATTGTCATCTTTGGCTAAAAGTAGAGGGGAGAACTATCTAATAATGGCTGCTACTAGTGGAGATACAGGACCAGCAACATTAGAGACATTTAAAAATAAGAGTAATATTAAAGTTTGTTGTCTATATCCAGATGGTGGGACAAGCGATGTACAACGCTTGCAGATGGTAACAGAAGATGCTAAAAATTTAAAAGTTATAGGAGTTAAAGGAGACTTTGATGATACACAAGATGCACTAAAATCTCTGCTAGCTTCTAATGAGTTTAAAGAGGAGTTAGATAGAAGAGATATTAAATTATCTGCTGCAAACTCTGTAAACTTTGGAAGAATTATCTTTCAGACAATCTACCATATACATAGCTATTTAGAGCTAGTTAGAGTAGGTAGAATTAAGATAGGAGATAAAATTAACCTAATAGTACCAAGTGGTAACTTTGGAAATGCACTTGGCGGTTACTATATTAAAAAAGCTGGAGTACCGATAGATAAAATTGTAATTGCATCTAATAGAAATAATATTTTAACAGATTTAATTACTAAAGGTGAGTATGACTTAAGAGATAAAGAGTTAATCAAAACAAATTCTCCAGCTATGGATATATTAAAAAGCTCTAATGTAGAGAGAGTATTATTTGATAAATTTGGACCAGCAAGAACTAAAGAGTTAATGGACTCACTAGTAGAGAATAACTTTTATAAGCTAACTAAAGATGAGGTAGAAGATATATTATCAGATTTTGAAGCAGTATATTGTAACGATGATGAATCAGAAGAGATAATTGCTCAATATTTAACAAATGGATACTTAATGGACCCCCATACTGCAACAGCAATTAAAGCTTATGAAGAAAAAAATGATCAAATGTTACCATATGTAGCATATTCAACTGCAGAATGGACTAAGTTTAGTACGACTATTTCCAAAGCATCGAGCTATAAAGTTGAGAGTGATAAAGAGGCTTTAGAGTTAATTTCATCTAAATTAAATGTCAAAATACCAGATAATATCGATAATCTCTTTAAAAAAGATATAATGCACTTGCTTATAGTTGAAAAAACTGATATTATGCGAGAGATGTTAAATTTCTTTGATTCGTAATTTAAGGAGAAACAAAAAATGAAGAGTTACTACTCGATTAAGCAGAGTGCTGCAGCAGTTGCACTCTGCCTAATGACAGAAATCTCTTTTGCGCAAGTTAATTGTAGCAATGGAGTAGATTATAAAAATAGCTGTAATCCATACAGTACACAGTTTTTAGAAGTTGATACTAAAAAAATAACTTCTAAAAGAGACAAAAGTCTTAAGGTTAATTATAATAATACTATAGTAAAAAGCTATTTTAATAGACTTTTAGATAGATATAGTTCAACCTATAGTGGCAGAGCAGGATTACAGTCCCTTATAGATAGAAGGTCATACAAAGATCTTAACAACTCTAAATCTTCAGATGATACTAAAATTAAATCTACAGACTCATTTAGTAAAATAAAAAATAGTAAAGATAAGATATCCTCTTCTCCTAAAACTGTTAATGTTAAGCATGTAGAGATATTAGATAAGAAACAAAGTATAACTACAAAAAAGGAGACTCATAAGAGTATAGCTTTAGAGAGTAAAAAACCTATAAAAGTAGTTAAAAATAAGTTAGCTAATAAAGAGTCCCAAAAAGTTATAAACGATAACAAAAGCAAATCTACTCTATACAAGGTTAAAAAGGGTGATACACTTAGTAGTTTAGCTAAGAAATTCTCTACAACTGTAGCTAAAATAACTACTTTAAATAGAACTAATAAAAAATTTATTTTAAAGTTTGATACTACTATCAAGGTTCCACTAAATAGTATTGCTAAAAGTAGTAAAAAAGATAAACTTAATAATAAAGTAGCTCTAAAAAAGAGCAAATTAGTTAAAAAAGATATTCACAAGATAAAGAGAGGTGATACTCTTTTATCTATTGCAAAAAAATATAGTTTATCTATAACAAAACTACGAGAGATAAATAGATTGGGTAGAAGCTCTAAAATTAAGATTGGAGAGAAGATATATCTTAAACCAAGAAGAGTTACAAGAAAGCTAAATAAGAGTTTTAGCTATCAAAAGAGTATTAAGTTTAAAAAAGTATCTTCTCTTAGATATAAAAAAAGAATTAGAGTTGTAGCTACAGCATATACATCTCATCGTAACCAAACAGATAGTACACCATTCTTAGCAGCTTGGAATAATAGAATAAGACCAGGTATGAAGATTATTGCTGTTTCACCAGACTTAATTAGAAAATATGGTTTAACAAATGGTGTAAAAGTAAAAATTATGGGGCTAAAAGGCTACTATATAGTTAGAGATAAAATGAATAAAAGACTTAGAAATCATATTGATATATATATGGGTGTAAATAAACGCCGTGCACTTAGATGGGGAAGAAGAAGAATTACACTATATTGGTAATTAATATAGAAGTAGAGAGGGTTCTATCTCTACTTTAAAATTAAATTTTGATGTTCTATTTTAATACATAAATTTTGTACAACATTAACTCCTGCATCTTTAGCTTTTTCTGCTGCTTCGTTATTTACTATCTCTAGTTGTGTCCATAGTATATCTACATCTCCTCTAGCAATTACAGCATCTGCTATAGCAGTTACAGCAGCTGGTTTTCTAAATACAACTACAATATCTACCTTCTTATCTATTTCGGCAAGTGAACGATAGACTTTTTGACCTAATATTGTATCCTCTTTAGGATAAATTGGAAATACATTATATCCTGCATCTATCATATACTTAGTAACCTTATTGCTATCTTTTTCTGGATTTGGTGAAGCACCTACAATTGCTATATTGCTATATTTTTCTAAATACTCTTTAATCTCACTACTATTTGAGTTCACTCTTGGTAATGGGCATTCCATATTTTATCCTTTATCGTGGTATAATTCGTAAATTTTACCATAAATCTAAAGGAATTAGATGATAAATCTTGAAATGATAAAAAAAGCTAAAGATGAGTTAAGTAAAGTAGCTTATAAAACACCACTTTCGTATGCCCCAATTCTTAGTGATATTGTTGGACATAATGTTTATCTTAAAAAAGATAATCTTCAAGTTACAGGTTCGTTTAAATTAAGAGGAGCATTTAATAAAATTGCTAACTTAATAAAAATCGAAAATCCTAAAGGTGTAGTTGCTGCAAGTGCAGGTAACCATGCCCAAGGTGTTGCTTTTAGTGCTAAACATTTTGGTATAGAAGCAGTTATATATATGCCAGAATCTACGCCACTAAATAAAGTAGAAGGTGTAGAGCATTATGGAGCTAAAGTTGTACTAAAAGGTGCTAACTATGATGAAGCATACACATTCGCACAAAATTATTCGCAAGAGAACTCTGTAGCATTTGTACACCCATTTGCAGATGACTATGTAGTAGCAGGGCAAGGAAGTATTGCTTTAGAGATACTAGAGGAGCTAGATAATTTAGATGCTATTATTGTTCCTGTTGGTGGTGGTGGTTTAATTAGTGGTATTGCTATGGCAGTTAAAGAGTTAAATCCTAATATTAAAATTATAGGTGTAAGTTCTGATGGAGCACCAGCTATGTATAACTCTTATATTAATGAAGAGCCTTTAAATACTGAGAGTGTAAGAACAATTGCCGATGGTATAGCTGTAAAAAATACATCTAAATTTACACTAGATTATATATTGGAAACAGTTGACGCTATGACAACAGTTTGTGATGATGAGATAGCTAGTGCTATATTATTTTTGCTAGAGAAACAGAAACTTTTAGTAGAGGGAGCAGGTGCAGTAGGAGTAGCTGCTTTGCTGCATAGTAAATTAGATTTAGAGCCAAATAGCACTATATGTATTGTATTAAGTGGTGGTAATATAGATGTAACAATGTTAAATTTAATCATAGAGAAGGGTTTGTTGAAGTCTCATAGAAAGATGAAACTTATAGTAACCCTTGTAGATAAGCCAGGTGCTTTAGAAGAGTTTTCTCATTTAATGCGAGAAGCACAAGCTAATATTGTACTTATAGGTTATGATAGAACATCTACAGATTTAGAGTTTGGCGATGCCCATGTAAGTGTATCCCTAGAGACAAAGGGTAGTGAGCATCAAGATAGTATAAGAGATATTTTAACAAAAAATGGATATCTCTTTAAAGAAGAGCACTAATTGATATTTGGTTAATACTAGTTTGCTAAAATTAGGGTATATTAAATAAGGAATATAGATGAAAAAGATAATTTTAACAGCAATTGTAGCAACAGGGCTTTTGAGTGCATCAACCCAAAGTGGAGAGGAGCTTTTTAAAGCTAAATGTGCAGTGTGTCATAAAATGGGTGAACCAAAGGAAGATCCAAATGCAGTAGCACCAATGCTTGTAGGTGTTGTTACACATTTAAACGAGGCTTTTAGTGATAAAGAGAAGTTAAAATCTCATATTATAGATTTTGTAATTAAGCCAACTAAAGAGAAAGCTATCTGTAAAAGTGTTCAAAGATTTGGTTTAATGCCATCACAAGAAGGTGCTGTAAGTAGAGAAGAGATTGCTAAAATTGCAGATTTTATGGCAGAGCTAAAGGGTATGAGTAAAGCAGAGCATAATAAGATGCAAGGTAAGGATAAAAAAGAGAAGATCTTTAAAATGATGGATAGAGATGGAGATGGTGTAGTATCTAAAGATGAGTTTGAAAAATTTAGAGAGCAAAGAGGTAAACATCAAGGCAATGGAATTCATAAGCGTGAAGATAAAGGGTGTGCTAGATAGATGTTCTCAATCTTTTTGCTAGAAGATGATAAAGAGTTAAATAGTACAATAAAGCAGTTTTTAGAGTATCTTGGCTACAAAGTTTTTGTAGCTTTTGATGCTTGGGAAGCAAAAGATACTATTTATGAAAACTCTATTGATATAATTCTCTTAGATGTTAAAGTACCAAAGCAAAATGGCTTTGATCTCTTAAGAGAGCTTCGAGAGAGTGGCAATACGATACCTGCAATATTTTTAACTTCACTAAATAGCATAGATGATTTAAGCCGAGGCTTTGATGCTGGCTGTGATGACTATATAAAAAAGCCTTTCGAGTTAAAAGAGCTTGAGCTTAGATTAAAAGCTTTAATTAAAAAGAGCTATAAATCAGAAAAAAATATTGTTTGTATTAATGATACAATAGAGTTTGATATAGAAAATTTTAAACTAAAAGTAGATAATAAAGAGATAAACTTAAAACAAAAAGAGGCAAATCTACTATCTCTCTTTTTAAAAAATAGAGGCAAAATTGTAAGTTACGATTTAATAAACACTACCCTTTGGGATTATGAGCAAGAGCCAAACAGTAAAAGCTTAAGAACCTACATATATAATTTAAGAAGATATCTTGGAAAAGATAGAATAAAAACAGTCAAAAACCAAGGATATACCCTTGAGTAGTATAAAAAAGAGCCTCTATAGATTTATGGCAATATATGTTGGAACAACTGCAATTTTAATACTCTCTTTGATACTTCTCTTTTTTAATTATCAAAAAAATCAAATTATTGAGTCTCAAAAACAGCTCTTAAAAAAAGAGGCTTCAATTTTGGTAAAAGAGATTCAAAATGATAATTTAAAAGCACTAAATAACAAAAGATATGCACTTTATGATGGAATGCATGAGATAGTAAAATCTTCAATAACACCAAAAATCAGCAAATGGAGTATGTGGATTAGAAGAAGTGGGGATACTTTAGAGATTTTATATATTATTCCACCACCACACTTTATAAACCATATTGCATACCTTTATTTAGAGAAAAAGTTAGATTTAACCCCACTAAAGAGGTTAAAAGAGAAACTCATAATTTGGTCTATTTTGATAGTGGCTATTTTAATACTTTTGGGATACTATCTTGGAAGGGTTTTTGTAAAACCAATGAAAGAGCATATAGATAGCTTAAATAGCTTTATGCAAGATGCCACACACGAGCTAAATACGCCAATTAGCACAATTTTGAGCAATATAGAGATGATGGA